>CAYGZN010000338.1:0-3862 GCA_964354355.1 uncultured Burkholderiaceae bacterium
CCCAGGCCCAGCCGGCGTGGTACATGCTGTCGGTCTTGGGGCCGCCCAGCGCGTCCAGGCCGCCGAGCTTGTCCAACGCCGCGATCTGCTGCTCGACGGTGTTCGGGATGCCGTTCTGCGCCAGCAGTTCGCTGATCGTGCCGTTCTGGCCTTCGGCACTGGCGCCGTTGTCGCCGAAGATGTAGATGACGATCGTGTTCTCCCGCACGCCCTGCCGCTCGAGCTCGTCGATCAGCCGGCCGGCCTGCACGTCGACGTGCTCGACGAAGCCGGCATAGATCTCCATCAGCCGCCGCTGGAACGGGCGCTGCGCCTCGGGCATGCTGTCCCACGACGGCATCGAGGCGGCGCGCGGCGTGAGGCGCGTGTCCTGGGGTATCCAGCCCAGCTGCTTCTGGCGCGCGAACACCCGGTCGCGATAGGCGTCCCAGCCGTCGTCGAACTTGCCCCTGTACTTGTCGGACCATTCCTTGCCGACCTGGTGCGGGCCGTGAGCGGCGCCGGGAGCCCAGTACATGAGGAAGGGCTTGTCCGGCGAGAAGGCGCGGTGCTTGCGCAGCCAGTCGATGCCGCGCTGCGCGATGTCCTCGCTCAGGTGGTACTTCTCGTCGTGCGGCGGCTCGACCGCCGTCAGGTTTTCGATCAGCCTCGGCTCCCACTGCGAGGTCTCGCCGGCCAGGAAACCGTAGAAGTAGTCGAAGCCATGCCCCGTCGGCCAGCGGTCGAACGGGCCCATCGCCGTGGTCTGGTCGGCGGGCGTGTTGTGCCACTTGCCGAACGCGGACGTCTTGTAACCGTAGTGCCGAAGCACCTCGGCCATGGTGGCGGCGGACTTGGGGATGACGCCGGTATAGCCGTCCCAGTCGACCGCCCGCTCGGCGATCGTGCCGTTGCCGACGCGCTGGTGGTTGCGACCGGTGAGCAGCGCGGCGCGCGTCGGCGAGCAGATGGCCGTGGTGTGGAAGGCGTTGAAGCTGACGCCCTGAGCGGCGAGCCGACTGAGGGTCGGGGTGTTCATCTCGCCGCCGAACGTCGACGCCTGTCCGAAACCGACGTCGTCGATCAGGATGATCAGGACATTGGGCGCGCCCGGCTTGAGGTGCTGCGACTCGGCGCGGCGCTTGTGCACGGAGTCCTGCAAGCGCGGCTTGGCGACGCTGGCCGAGGGCACCGGCGGGAACGGCAGGACCGACCCGTCGGCGACCGGCGCGGCCGCCAGGGAAGGCCGAACCAGAACGCCGCACGTGGCGGCGAACAGAAAGGCTCCGATCTTCATGGCCATGCCGCGCATCTCGTTCTACTTGACGATGTTCTTGGCCGCGCCGGCGGCAGCGCCAGCTACCCCGTCGTTGTCCTTCTTTCCCTTGTCGAGCGGACCCTTGTCCTCGATTCCGGCGGCGCGCTTGGCCGAATCGGAGGCGGCCTCGGCCGGCGAACAGCGGCCGCCGACGCCCACGGTGGCTTTCGCCGCCGCGCTCTTGACTGCCTTGTCGGCCGTGCAGTCCGGATCGAGCGGCCCGGCCTGGGCTGCGCTCATCGTCGCCGCCAGGGCGAAAGTCGTCAGTAGAGTCCTGTTCATGGCGTGTCCTCTCGCGGGAATGAGCGGGTTTGCTGTATTGAATCTGCTGTGCGCGGGCCGATGCGGGCGCATACCCCACCCGCCACGCGGACCATTGTTGCCCGCGCCCCTCGTAGAGTCGACGGTGCCGCAAGCAGGGCAGGAGTTTGACGGCCCCGTTGGGAATCGTCCAATGCGCAGCGAAGCGTTTCTTGATACGCTCGGCGCATGAAGCTGGAATTGCGCCAGATTGCGCATGCACTGGCACTCGCAAAGTACCGCAACTACGCGCGCGCCGCCGAGTCCCTGCACCTGACGCAACCGTCCCTGTCGCGCAGCATTGCGTCGCTCGAGGAAACGCTCGGCGTGCGGCTGTTCGACCGGGGCCGCAAAGGGGTGGAGCCCACCGCGTTTGGCCGGCTGCTGCTCGAACGCGGGGGCGAGCTCGTCCGGGTGGAATCCGAACTGCGGCGCGAGATCGCGTTGACGGCCGGGCTCGAGACCGGAACACTGATCGTCGCGGCGGGCCCCTATGCGAGCGAAGTGTCGGTGGCCCGGGCCGCGGCGGCCGTCATCACCGCGCACCCGCACCTGCGGATCCAGCTGCGGACCATCGATCCCGTCGACGTCATCGCCGAGGTGACGTCGCGTCGGGTCGACCTGGGGGTGGTTCAGCTGCCGTCCCGGCACGAACTCACGTCGCAACTGTCGTTCGAGCCGCTGCAGAGGCAACCCGTCTTCCTGGCCTGCCGCCCTGACCACCCGCTGCTCGCGCTGCGTGACCTGTCGCTGAAGCGCACGCTGGCGTATCCGCTGGTGTCGATCCGGTTCGTGGGTGTGCACGCGACGGCCGCCCTCGCGGGGGGGGCGATGGGCGACTACGATGCCGACGCGATGACGTTCAAGCCGGCGATCCAGGTCAATTCGCTTGCGCTGGCGCGCCAGATCGCTCAGGCGAGCGATGCCCTGTTTCCGGGAACCGCGTCGATGCTGGTCGACGACGTCGACCGCGGACGGCTGGCAGTGCTCGGGCTGCGGCTCCCGGAGATGCAGACCAGCTACGGGCTGCTGACGCTGCGCGAGCGGACGCTTTCGCCGTCTGCGCAGGTGTTCATCCGCGTGCTGCGAGACGTCGACGCGGAACTCGCCGCGATGGTGCCGCGCGGCTGGCCTGCGGAAACGGCGTCGCGTTCGAACCGGGCGGCACGTTCCAAGGGGAGTCCCGCGCGAGCCCGGAGATCCGAGCGGGCCGGCTGACCCCGCCGGCCGCCCAACGGGTGGCGCGCCACCCGTCGTCTTCCACAGGATTCGCCCTGCGTATCGAAAGATCACGTCCGACGCATTGGACGTCGATCCGCGCCCGACTCACAATCCCGTCGCGAACGCGGCGACCTGCGCTGC
This sequence comes from uncultured Burkholderiaceae bacterium, assembly GCA_964354355.1. Taxonomy (GTDB): domain Bacteria; phylum Pseudomonadota; class Gammaproteobacteria; order Burkholderiales; family Burkholderiaceae_E; genus CAYGZN01. The sequence goes on from CAYGZN010000338.1 coordinate 2,960, forward strand.
GGATAGTCAAGGCTCGCGCGTGATCGAACCTGTTCCCCACCGATCGTCCCTGGCCGCGGGCGCAACGCAAGTCCGCTGCGCGGCGCTGCTGGCCGTGGTGGTCACTGGCATTGGCGCCGCGGCGGCTCAGCCGGCGCTTGGTACACCTGCCGCTGCTGCGGTGTCGCCCGCTGCGCCGGCGCAATCGGGCGGCTCGAGCAACGACGAACTCGCCGCGAAGGCGACGGATCCGACCGCGCAGCTGATGTCGTTCCAGTTGAACGACTGGTACACGGCGAGCTACCACGGGGTCGACGACACCTCGAACCAGTTGGTCTTCAGGGCGGCGATCCCGTTCGATCTCGGCGGGACGAAGCACATCTTTCGCATCACGCAGCCGTACGCGACGTCGTCGCCCTCGGGAAGCGGGCTCGTCGACACCACGGTGTTCGACCTCGTGGTGTTCGACGCATCGTGGGGCCGCTGGGGTGTCGGGGTGGCCGCCACGCTGCCGACGGGCGCCACCGGGCTGAGCACCGACAAGTGGACCGCCGGGCCAGCCGCAGGCTTCGTGAACGCATCGGACAAGCGCTACAACTGGGGCCTGTTCGTGCAGTCGTTCTTCTCGTTCGCGGGCGAGGCGAGCGCGCCCGACGTCGGCATCCTGAACATCCAGCCGATCTTCAGCTGGCCGCTTGGCGGAGGGCGGTCGCTGTCGATCGGCAACAGCGCGCTGCTGTACGACACCGAGAGGTCGCGCTGGGCGTCGCTGCTCGCCAGCGTGAACTACGGGCAGGTCGTGACGTTCGCCGGTCACAAGTGGCGACCGAACGTCGAGGTCGGATACGACTTCAAGGACGACCCCGGCAATCCGAAATGGATCGCCCGTGCCGGGATCGCGCTGCTGTTGCCGAAGTAGTCGCA
>CAYGZN010000339.1:0-3840 GCA_964354355.1 uncultured Burkholderiaceae bacterium
CGGTGCGCGCACGCTCCATGAACCGCAGGTAGCTTGCGTGGTAGACGATCCCGCCCGCGTCGGTGTCCTCGTAGGAGACGCGAACTCGAATCGAGAAGCGGCGTGGGTCCGTCATCGAGCCGGCATTCTACCAAGCTCGCCGGGATGCCACGCGAAAGCGGGTCCCGGGAAGGCCCGGTCGAGCAGCGCAACGAGCGGCGACAGCGCGAACAGGGCCACCAGCAGTCCGTGCGGTCGATAGGCCGTGAACTGCCAGAGCACCGCGCCCAGCGCGACGACGCCCGCGTAGAGCACGCGCGCCAGCGGTGCGCGGGGCGTCGTCATGGGGTCCGAGATCATGAAGAACGCAAACAGCAGCAGCGCGCCGTTGTTGACCTGGTGCGCGAACACCGCGGCCGGCTGGCCGAGTGCCAGCGCGCGCGCGCCGAGCAGGCCGAGGTACCACGCGAGGAACACCAGTCCGATGTCCAGGCGCGCGGCGCGTCGGCAGACCACGGAACCCAGTGCGACGATCCAGGCGGCGACCAGCACGTGCTGGCCCCACTGGCCCGGTGACACCCACGCCCCGGGCACCACGAACGCGGCCAGCACGGCGCCCAGGTTCGCGGGATTGAACACGTGGCGCCGTCGCCCGGGCCCGTCGGCGCGCGTCAGCACGAACTTGCTGCTGATCGCGATCGACGCCAGCAGCGGGTGCACCCACCACGAGTCGGCGCGCACCAGCAGCGAAAGCCCGAGCGAGGTGACGATCGCGCTGAGCACGCCCACCCGGCGCAGCGACAGCGCGCGCAGCCACAGCACCTGGGTGGCCAGCGCCGCGGCGAACGTGGCCGCGACCTGCAGCGGCGCCACGGTGAAGTCGCGCGCGAGCACGCCGATCAGCAGGAACGTGCCGAGGAACCCGACCTGCAGCACCCGGGCGTCCGGCGCCTTCATCGCGCGAAGCGCGCCCACCGCCCCGGCCGCGTTCACCGCGTCGACCACGACTGCTGCCACAGGCTGCGCCACCATGGGGCGCTGTCCGGCTGCGGGGCGAACGGCGGCTTCAGTTCCATCCGGTCCAGCACCCGGGCGAGCTCCCAGCCGGTCAGGTCGGACAGCGTGCGCGCCTGACGGTCGTGACGCTGACGGACCTGATCGAGGTAGGCCGCCGCCGCATCGCATTCGGCGGGACCCGTCCACGGTTGCCGCAGCACGTAGCGCGTCTGGAAGTTCGCGCGGTCGCGCGTTTCCTGCAGCATCAGGTCTTCGGGAAAGGTCTGCGGCGTGTAGCGAACGTGAAGCCGCGTGAGCACCGTGCGCTGGGTGTCGGACCAGAACACGCCGGCCTGGCGCAGCTCGGCGGGCGTCAGCGGATCGGCCGCACACGGGTCGCACCAGCCGGTGTCCCACACGTACTCGGTGAACACGGCGCGCAGGCCCTCGCGCTGCGCCTGCCGGTCGAACATCGCGCGATAGAAGCTGGCGAAGTCCTGCTTCACGAAGCCGGGCAGTTCGACGTTGGCCGGCAGGCGCACGGTCCGGTAGTTGGTGGCCTCGACACGACCCTGTCGCCCCAGCGCGTACACGATCAGGTCCTGCGGGCCGTTGGCGTTGAGCATGCCCAGGCGCAGCGGCAGCATGTGCTTCTCGGACTCGAATGCGAACTGCAGCGGGCGCAGCAGCGCCGAACCGCTGCGCGCGTGCTCGGCGAGGTTCACGCGCGCGACGAAGAACTTCATGCCCAGCTTCAGGTAGGGCGCCAGCGCCGCCGAGGCGCCCGCGGGCAGCCGGTAGCCGTTGTCGCGAAGCCAGACCTCCAGCCCGTCGGACTCGCGGGCCGACAGGATCGCGATGTCGTATTCACCCACCGTGTAGCGCGCCTCGACCGTGACGCCCGTTGCCCGGGCGCGGGTGTCGGTCTCGGCGGTCGTGGCGCGCCCGGCTGCCGCGGCCGGCAGCGCGCGCTGCAGCGCGATGCGCGGCTCGCAGGGGTTGTCGTCGCGGTACTCGGCCAGCCGGGGCGACGAGTAGGCGTCGATGCGCTCGAAGATGCGGCGGTCGCCGACGTTGACCTGGCCGCGCTGCAGGACCTGCGGGACCGGCACGACCAGCGCGAACTCGCGCGGCTCGCCCTGGTAGTCGTTGAGCATCGAGATGACGGTGCGCGGCCCGTCGCGCGCGATGATCACCTGCGAGGCCGAATTGAACAGCGACGCGTCGGCCTTTCCGACGTAGAAGCCGCAGAACGCGTGGGCGGGCGCGGCCGCCAGCCATGCGCCGCACAGGATGCCCAGCACGCCCGATGCGCGCGCGAGGTGCGACCGGGCCGGGCGCACACGCGCCGGGCAGGGGAATGCTTCCATGGGGTGCTCCGGTGTGAACGTGCGCCATTGAACGAGCCGCGCGCGGGAAAGGGGTTAAACGGGGTTAAACGCGGGCCGATCTTGGCTGGCGCACGTCGCCCGGCCCCGCGCCGACATGCCGGCGCCCGCGCGCTGCCCCGGGGCCCGCGCGCCGCCCCGGCGCCAGCGCGCCGCCCCGGCGCCAGCGCGCGACCCCTTGCGCGCGGCGTGCGCGCGGCGGATCATCGATGCGACTGCGTCCGAAGCCCTGCGCAGAAGGGGGATCGATGAACAAGGAACGCTCCCAGCAGTTCATGCAGAAGGTGGTCGGTGACGCGGGCACCGCGCTGGCGGCCGCGCTGGTGTTCGTCGGCGACCGGGTCGGCCTGTTCAGGGCGATGGTCGGTGGCGGGGCGTTGAGCGCCGCGGACCTCGTCGAGCGCACCGGCGTTCACGCACGCTATGTCGAGGAGTGGCTGTCCGCGATGGCCTGTGCCGGGTACGTGGACTACGATCCCGGCACCGACCGGTTCACGTTGCCCGACGAGCACGCGATGTTCTTTGCAGACGCCACGTCGGAGTACTACCTGGGCGGGCTCTTTGCGGGCCTGCCCGACGTGATGTCCGCGGCGCCCCGTCTGGTGGCCGCATTCGAACGGGGCGGTGGCGTGTCATTCGCGGACTTCGGCGAGGGGCTGCCGGTGGCGCTGGAGCAGATGAACCGCGCGGTCTACGAGAAGCGGCTCGTGCAGTCGTGGCTGCCCACGATGCCCGACGTGGTGCGGCGGCTGCAGGCGGGTGGGCGCGCGATCGACGTCGGCTGCGGGACCGGGATCGTGCCGATCACCCTCGCGCGGGCGTTTCCCGACGCGCAGGTCGAGGGGCTGGACCTGGATGCGCGCTCGATCGCGATCGCGCGCGAATACGCGCAGGCCGCCGGGCTTGCCGAGCGCGTGCGGTTCGTGCACGCCGCGGCCGATGCGCTCGCGTCCGATCCCGGCTACGACCTGGTGACCACCTTCGACACGGTCCACGATCTGCCCGACCCGCTGGGCACGCTGAAACGGATCCGCGCTGCGCTGACCGAAGGCGGCACGTACCTGATGGTCGAGCCCAAGGTCGACGACCGGCTGGAGAACAACCTGGGCAACCCGTTCGGCAAGATGCTGTTCGCGATCAGTTGCCTGCACTGCGTACCGCAGTCGCTGGCGCAGGGCGGCGCCGGCCTCGGCGCCTGCTGGGGGCCGGCGCGCGCGCGACGGCTCGCGGCCGAGGCCGGTTTCTCGCACTTCCAGGTGCTGCCGGCGCGCAGTCCCGCACTGGCCTTCTACGAGTTGCGCACCTGACCGGGCGCAGGGTCGAACCGGCTCGAGCCGCATCGGTGGCGGTGCGGGCGGCCGGTTCGGTGCGGCACGCTCAGCGTGGCTCGCCGAGCCGCTGCTCCCAGTCCGCGGGCCATGCGTGGCCCGGGTAGGCGGCGCGGCAGCGCCGGTACAGGTCCCGCAGCTGCGCGTCG
>CAYGZN010000340.1:0-3834 GCA_964354355.1 uncultured Burkholderiaceae bacterium
CATGCGGGAACGGGATCATCAGGCTGGCGACGCCGGCGGCGGCGAGCTCGGACACGGTCATCGCGCCGGCGCGGCAGATCACGAGGTCGGCGCCTGCGTAGGCCGCGGCCATGTCCTCGATGAACTCGACGGCCTCGACCGCGACCCCGGCTTCGCGATAGGCGGCCTGCAGCGCCGCGAGGTGCCGGCGCCCGCTCTGGTGCAGCACGCGCGGCCGCTCGCCGGGCGGCAGCAGGGCCAGCGCCCGCGGCACGGCGTCGTTGAGCGCCTGCGCGCCCAGGCTGCCGCCCACCACCAGCAGCTGCAGCGGACCGCTGCGTTCACCGTAGCGCTGCGCCGGCGGCGCGAGCCGCGCCACGTCGGCGCGCACCGGGTTGCCGCACCACTGCGCTCCGCGCAGCGCGTCGGGGAACGCGACCAGCACCCGGTCGGCGACCCGCGCCAGCACCCGGTTGGTCAGCCCGGCGACCGAGTTCTGTTCGTGCACCACCAGTGGACGGCCGAGCAGCGCCGCCATCATGCCGCCCGGAAACGCCACGTAGCCGCCCATGCCGAGCACCACCGAGGGCCGCACCGATCGCAGCGCGCCCAGGCTCTGCCAGAACGCGCGCAGCAGGTTCAACGGCAGCATCAGCTGGGTCAGCACGCCCTTGCCGCGCAGGCCGCCGAACCGGACCCAGCGCATCGGGATGCCGTGCCGCGGCACGAGCGTGGCCTCCATGCCGGACGGGTTGCCGAGCCACACGACGTTCCAGGCGCGCGCGCGCATCACGTCGGCCACGGCCAGGCCCGGGAACACGTGCCCGCCGGTTCCGCCGGCCATGATGACGATGGTGCGCGGGGCCACGGCGACCGGGCCTGCCACGCCCGCCGCGCTGCGATCGAACGCGGAACCGCTCACGCGCGCCCTCCCCGCATCAGCCGCCGGCTCTCGAAGTCGATCCTCAGCACGATCGCCAGGGCCACGCAGTTGCTCAGCAGCCCGGTGCCGCCATAGCTCATCAGCGGCAGCGTCAGCCCCTTGGTCGGCAGCAGGCCCAGGTTCACGCCCATGTTGATGAACGCCTGCACGCCGATCCACAGCCCGACGCCCTGCGCGACCAGGCCGGCGAAGTGCCGGTCCAGCGCAATGGCCTGGCGTCCGATCTCGAAGGTGCGCCGCACCAGCCAGAAGAACAGCACGATGACGACCATCACGCCGACCAGGCCCAGCTCCTCGCCGATCACCGCCAGCAGGAAGTCGGTGTGAGCCTCGGGCAGGTAGTGCCACTTCTCGACGCTGCCGCCCAGCCCGACGCCGAACCACTCGCCTCGGCCGAAGGCGATCAGCGAGTGCGACAGCTGGTAGCCCTTGCCCAGCGCGTTCTTCTCCTCGAACGGGTCGAGATACGCGAACAGGCGCTCGCGGCGCCACGGCGACGCCCAGACCAGCGTCAGGAAGGTCATCAGCACGGTCACCGTCAGCCCGGCGAACAGGCGCCCGTCGACGCCGCCCAGGAACAGCAGCCCCATCGCCACGGCGACGATCACCATGAACGCGCCGAGATCGGGCTCGAGCAGCAGCAGCAGCCCGATCAGCGCCATCGCGGCGGCCATCGGCAGGAAGCCCTTCTTGAACTCGTGCATCCAGTCCTGCTTGCGCACCGCGTAGTCGGCCGCGTACAGCACGACGAACAGCTTCATCAGCTCGGACGGCTGCACGTTGATGAACGCGAACGAGATCCAGCGGCGCGCACCGAGCACGACCTTGCCGATGCCCGGGATCAGCACGACCGTGAGCAGCAGCAGCCCGGCGACGAACAGCCACGGCGCCAGCTTCTGCCACCGCTTGACGGGGATCGCGAACGCCACCACCGCGGCGGCCAGGCCGATGACGATCGCCAGCGTGTGGCGCGTCAGGTAGTGCGTGGTGCGCAGCGACGCGAACCGGGACGAGTCCGGCAGCGCGATCGAGGCCGAGTAGACCATGACCAGGCCGATCAGCAGCAGCGCCAGCACGACCGACAGCAGCGGCAGGTCGACGCCGCCGAACCCGGCGGCCGCCGGCGCGCGCGCCGCGCTCGTGGTGCGCGTCGCTGCGCCGGTGCGGGGCAGGCGCAGGCTCAGCATGGCTGGCCGTCCTCCTGCGCCAGGCGGCGCACCGCGTCGACGAACACCTCGGCCCGGTGCCCGTAGTTGCGGAACATGTCGAAGCTCGCGCACGCGGGCGACAGCAGCACCGCCTCGCCGGGCCGGGCGGTCTGCGCGGCGAGCGACACCGCCGCCTCGAGCGTCGGGCAGTCGGTCAGCGCCACGCCGGTCCCCGACAGCGCTTCGCGCAGCCGCGGCGCGTCGCGCCCGATCAGCAGCACCGACGCCGCGTGGCGCGCCACCGGCGCGGCCAGCGGCGCGAAGTCCTGCCCCTTGCCGTCGCCGCCGGCGATCAGCACGCAGCGCTTGCCCAGTCCCGACAGCGCGGCGACCGTGGCCCCGACGTTGGTCCCCTTGCTGTCGTCGTACCACTCGACGTCGCGGAACACCGCGATCCGCTCGCACCGGTGCGGCTCGCCGTGGTAGCTGCGCAGCCCGTGCAGCATCGCCGCCGTCGGGATGCCGATCGCGCGGCACAGCGCGAGCGCGGCCAGCGCGTTGGCGCGGTTGTGGGCGCCCCGGATGCGCAGCGCGTCGGCGGGCATCAGCCGGTTCAGCCAGACCTCGGGCGCCTCGCTGCGGCGGCGGCGCTTGCCGTCGTCGTGCGCGACCGCCTCGACCAGCCAGTCGAGCCCGCCGTCGCGCACCACGCCCAGCCCCGGCGCTTCGCGCGGCTCGTCCAGGCCGAAGCTCGGCGTCGAGCGGCCGCGCACCTCGGGGGGACGGGTCAGCGGATCGTCGCGGTTGAACACGCACACGCCGGCCCGCGCGTAGACGCGCTGCTTGGCCGCGGCGTATTCGGCCATCGTGCCGTGCCAGTCCAGGTGGTCTTGCGTGACGTTCAGCACGGTCGCGCAGTCGGCGGCGAAGCTGTCGGTGAGCGCCAGCTGGTAGCTGGCCAGCTCCAGCACCCAGACCTCGGGCAGGTCGTCGTGCTCGATCGCCTCGCGCAGCGCGTCGAGCGCCGCCGGGCTGATGTTGCCCGCGACCGCCACGCGTTTGCCGGCCTGCCGGCACAGGTGGCCGGTCAGGCGGGTCGTGGTCGTCTTGCCGTTGGTGCCGGTCACGGCCAGCACGCTGCAGCGATAGCCGCCGGCGCGAAGCGCCGCCAGCTCGCGCGCGAAGAATTCGAGCTCGCCCCAGACCGGGACCGCAGCGGCACGCGCCGCTTCGTGCAGCGGCGCACCGGCGCCCAGCGTCGGGGACAGGCCCTGGCTCCACGCGACGAGCTCGACGCCCTCGAGCAGCGCCGCGTCGAGCCTGCCGCCGACGAAGCGCGCAGCGGGGCAGGCTGCGTGCAGCGCCGCCAGCTGCGGCGGCTGCTCGCGGCTGTCGGCCACCGTCACGGCAGCGCCCTTGAAGGTCGCCCAGCGGGCCATCGCCAGCCCCGATTCGCCCAGCCCCGCGACGAGCACCCGGCGCCCGGCCAGCCCGGCCAGCCCGGCCTGCGCGGCCGGATCGTCGCGGTGCTCGGGGCGGTGGGGGGCACTCATGTCGGCTCCCTAGCGCAGCTTCAGCGACGACAGGCCGAACAGCACCAGCATCATCGTGACGATCCAGAAACGGACCACGACCTGCGACTCCTTGACGCCGCCGACCTCGAAGTGGTGGTGCAGCGGCGCCATCCGGAAGATCCGCCGGCCGACGCCGTACTTGCGCTTGGTGTACTTGAAGTAGCCGACCTGCAGCATCACCGAGACCGTC
>CAYGZN010000341.1:0-3832 GCA_964354355.1 uncultured Burkholderiaceae bacterium
TGGAATGCGACGCCGTGCCACTCGACGAACGCGCGCAGGTCGGGGTGGTTGGAGATCACGCACGGGATGTCGCAGGGCAGTTCGCCCGAACGCCAGCGGTACAGCAGGTCGACCAGGCAGTGATCGAGCCGGCTGACCAGGATCACGACGCGCTTGCGACGGGCCGACTCGGCGAGCGCCCAGTCCATGCCGAAGCGCTGCGCAATCGCCGCGAAGTCACGGCGGAAATCCTCGACGCCCTGCGCGAGCGACTCGCTGCGCATCACGTTGCGCATGAAGAACCGGCCGCTGGCAGCGTCGGCGTGGTGGTTCGCCTCGACGATCCAGCCGCCGCGCTCGGCGATGAACTGGCTGACGGCGGCGACGATGCCGACCCGGTCGGGGCAGCTGATCGTCAGGGTGCAGGTGGGGTGGCCGGGCATGCGGACTCCTGGGAGCCCGGCAAGGGTACCGGAGCCGGCGACGGCCGGCCCGGGGGCGCTTCAGGCCGTCCGATCAGGCCGGTCAGATGCCCAGCGCGTGGGCGTTGCAGCTGCGCGGCTTGTCGCCGCTCGGTTCCTTGACCTGCCGGGCGACCGCGGTGCTCAGCACCCGGTGCAGCTCCAGCGCCGCGTTGCTGGTGGCGAATCCGCCCGAAGCGGTGCACAGGTAGCTGCCGTCGGCAGCCAGCACGACCCAGGCGGGCGCACCGCGGGGGCTGTAGGTCATGCGCCAGCGCTCGCGCTCCTCGGGCACCATGTCGTCGCCCGACACGATCGAGAAGTGGTAGCCCTTGGCAAAGGCCTGACGGATGTCGCTGCGCAGCAGCCAGCCCTGCAGCGAGTCGCAGGTCTGGCACTTGCTCTCGGTGAAGTACACGATGACGGGCTTGCCGGTCTCCTTGGCCCGGGCGACCGCATCGACCACCGAGGGCTGGTCGTCATAGCCGGGCGGGAGGATGCCGGCGTGGGTCAGCGGAGCCACGGCCAGCAGACCGAGGGCAGCGGCAGCAAGTGTCTTGTGCATGGAGGAACCCGATGGGCGATGGCGGCGTGTGCCGGATTGGGTGCGCGACTGATCCGAAGCGCGGATAAGCGCACGATAGCAACCGCAATCCGAGCAGCGCAGGGGTCCGTCCGACGAACGGGCGCGCGCGGCCCGTGAACGGCGGCACGCGCGGAACGTTTCCCTTGTCCGGACCCGCCTGTTCGTTGTAGCCGGGAACCGGCGCAGCGTGCCTCAGATGTAGCCGTGGTACCGGTCGGGCACGCGGCGCATCGCCAGCGCCAGCGCCAGTGCCGAGCGATCGCCCGACTTGAGGATGCGGTCGGCCAGCGGCAGCACGGCGGCTTCCTCGAACCGGGCGTGCTGCAGGTAGGCCTCGGTGAACTTGGCCACCAGCGCCGCATCGAGCTCGGCGGGCTTGCCGCGTCCCAGCCGTCGCATCGCGGGCTCGAGCCGGTCCCACATCTCCTCGAGCTCGCGGTGCTCGTGCTCCAGGCGATGGACGATCGAGGCGACCAAGCCGGCCTCGTCGCCCTTCTGTGCGCTGTGGCGCAGCGACGGGAACAGCTCGCGCTCCTCCTCGTCGTGGTGCGGCAGGACCGCGTCGTGGAAGAACCGGTGGATGCTGGCAGCGGCCCGCCGGACCTCCTCGTCGGGGCCGCGTGCGGCCAGCTGCGCCGGCAGCGCCTGCAAGCGCTCCATCTTCTCGATGATGCCCACGTGGGACGTGGAAAAGACCTTCAGTGCCTCGTCGGCGAAGGTGGCCGTCAGCGAGGGGGAGTCGTGTGCGGCGGACATGGTCGTCACTCCAGCGGCGGATCCGTGCCGAGCCGGTCGGGCACCCGCTGGGCAGATAGTGCCATCGGCACCGCCCGTCCACTATTGACGGAGATCAAGAGACCGGGGTTCGCCGGCGCGGCCGCAGGGTCGCTGACCGCCAGGGCTGTTGCCGCGCCGACCGGCCGCGCCGGCCGCCCTGCCGGTCAGCCGATCGCGCTGGCCGAGCGGACCTTGGCGCGCAGCAGGTGCTTCTGGATCTTGCCGGTGGACGTCTTGGGCAGCTCCTCGAAGCGGATCTCGCGCGGGCACTTGAAGTGCGCGAGGTGCTCGCGGCAGTGCGCGACCAGCGCGTCGGCCAGCGCGCGGCGCGCCTCGGGCGTGGCGGGCTCGTGCCCGGGGCGCAGCTCGACGAAGGCCAGCGGGGTTTCGCCCCACCGCGAGTCGGGCTTGGCAACGACCCCCACGGACAGCACCGCCGGGTGGCGGAACAACGCGTCCTCGACCTCGATCGAGGAGATGTTCTCGCCGCCCGAGATGATGATGTCCTTGGCACGGTCCTTGAGCTTGACGTAACCGTCGGCGTGCAGCACGCCGAGGTCGCCGGTGTGGAACCAGCCATCCCTGAATGCCTCGCGCGTGGCGGCCTCGTTCTTCAGGTAGCCTTTCATCACGATGTTGCCGCGAAACACCACCTCGCCCATCGTCTCGCCGTCGCGCGGCACTTCCGCCATCGTGTCGGGGTCGACGACCGTGCACCCCTGCTGCAACTGGTAGCGGGCCCCCTGCCGGGCGTTCTGCTCGGCCTGCGCCGCAATGTCGAGCGCGGCCCAGGACTCGTGCTTCGCGCACGCGGCGGCCGGCCCGTAGACCTCGGTCAGGCCGTAGACGTGCGTCACGTCGAATCCCATCCGCGCCATGCCCTCGATCATCGACGGCGACGGCGCCGCCCCGGCCACCATGCACCGCACCGTCCAGTCGATGCCGCCCTTGAGCTCCGGCGGCGCGGCGATCAACGTGCCGTGCACGATCGGCGCGCCGCAGTAGTGGGTCACGCGGTGCTCGCGGATCAGGTCGAAGATCTGCTTCGCGTCGACGCGCCGCAGGCACACGTTGGTGCCGGCGACCGCCGGCAGCGTCCACGGGAAGCACCAGCCGTTGCAGTGGAACATCGGCAGCGTCCACAGGTACACCGGATGGCGCGGCAGGTTCCACGCGAGCACGTTGCCGACCGCGTTCAGGTACGCGCCGCGGTGGTGCACGACGACACCCTTGGGGTTGCCCGTGGTGCCGGACGTGTAGTTCAGGCCGATCGCGTTCCACTCGTCGTCGGGCAGCGCGTACGGGTGCGCGGGGTTGCCGCGCACGACGAAGTGCTCGTAGTCGACCACGCCGATCCGTTCGCCCGGGCCGGCGTACTCGGGGTCGTCGACGTCGATCACATAGGGCACGCGCTTGCCCGCCGCGGTCAGCGACTCGATCGCGGCCTTCGCGACCAGCGAGAACTCGCGGTCGACGCACAGCACCTTGCTGTCGGAGTGCTCCAGCACGAAGGCCACCGCGGCGGCGTCGAGCCGGGTGTTGATGCAGTTGAGCACCGCGCCGGTCATCGGCACCCCGAAATGCGCCTCGACCATCGCCGGAATGTTCGGCAGCATCACGGCCACGGTGTCGCCGGCACCGATGTCCAGCGCCGCCAGGCTCGAGGCGAGCCGGCGCGCGCGGTCGTACACCTGTCGCCAGGTCCGCCGCATCGGGCCGTGGATCAGTGCGCAATGGTCGGGGTAGACGTCGGCGGCCCACTCGATCAGCGAGATCGGCGTCAGCGCAACGTGGTTGGCGGCATTGCGTTCGAGGCCTGCTTGGTAGGGGTTCGGGTCGGTGGGCATGGCATCGGGCTCTCGTCGGCGCCAAGGTGGCGTGCAACGGCCATTCTAGGCCCCGGCGGCCGCCGGCTGCGGCTTACACGTAGCCCGCTCGAGGCCCGACCCCTCGGTTTACACCTAGTCACCCGGGGGATTCCACGTAAACGCCCGCCCTCTTTATTGCGTTGCAACATGAGTGGCCTATT
>CAYGZN010000342.1:0-3777 GCA_964354355.1 uncultured Burkholderiaceae bacterium
CGCGGCCGGGGCCGTGGCCGGGGCCGTGGCCGGGGCCGTGGCCGAAGTCGTCGCCGTGGCCGTGGACAGTGACCTCCACGGGGCCGGGGTCCGTGTCGGCCGGATGCCGGGTGCTCACAGCCCGGTCATCCGGCGCACGGCTGCGAAGTACAGGCGGTAGGGCAGCAGCCGCGCGAGCTTGAGCATCCCCGTGAAGCGCTTCGGATAATGGATCTCGAAGCGGCCCGCCTCGATGCCGGCCAGCGTCGCCTGGGCCGCCGCCTGCGCGCTGATCAGCGCGGGCATCGTGAAGTCGTTCTCGGCCGTCAGCGGCGTCTTCACGAATCCGGGGTTGACCAGGTACACGTCGATGCCCGCCGGCGACAGGTCCATGTACAGCGACTCGGCCAGGTTGATCAGCGCGGCCTTGGTCGGGCCGTAGACCAGCGCCTTGGGCAGCCCGCTGTAGCCGGCCACGCTCGAGACGATCGCGATGCCGCCCGCGCGCTGCGACAGCAGCATCGGCAGCACGGTGGCCAGGCCGTTGAGCACCGCGTGCAGGTTCGTGTCCACCAGCCGCAGGGCGGCGGCGAGCTCGAAGTCCTGTGCCCGCATCGGCGCGTGGGTGCCCGCCACCCACAGCACCAGGTCGATGCCGCCCCAGCGCTCGCGCAGCGTCGTGCCGGCGCGTGCGACCGCGGCCGCGTCGGTGATGTCCATCGGCAGGATCTCGGCCGATGCCGTCCCGACCACGGCCTGCAGCGCGTCGGCGCGCCGCGCCGATACGGCCAGCCGCGCGCCGCGCGCGAGCAGCGCGCGGGTGATCTCGGCCCCGATGCCGCTGGAGGCGCCGACGACCCACACGCGCCGCCCGCGCCAGTCGGCGATCGGGCGGTTCAGCGGCGCGAACCACGGCCGTCGGGCACTCGAGGGTGGGGTCGGAACGAAGTGGGTCATCATGGCGGTGTCGGCTCAGCGGCGGGTGAACGACAACAGGACCTCGCCCAGCCGGATCCCGAACTTGCTCATCACCGCGCGATTGAGCATCACCCGGTCGTCCATCAGGTACATCCAGTCGTCGAAGTCGACGTGCCACACGCGTCCGTCCACCGGCAGCGCCAGCGTGTAGCGCCAGTTCAACGCGTTGCCGGCCGCCTGCCCGCTGGCCTCGCCGATCACGTCCGATGCCGTGCCGCTGTAGCGCCCGTCGGGCAGCTTGCGGATCGTCCACACCCGCTTCTGCCGGGTGCCGTCGGAATAGGTGAAATCCTCGTCGAGCGTGCCGGTGTCGCCGTCCCAGCTGCATTTCATCACGACCGTGAAGCGGCGCACGACCCGGCCGGAACGGTCCTGGAAGACGCCCCATGCATCGAGCTCGCCGTTGAAGTAGGACTTCAGGTCGAGCACCGGTTTCTCGGCCGCGTACTGGGCCGGCTCGATGCCGGCGCAGCCCGTGGCGAGGGCGGCCGCACCGGCGGCCAGCGCGATCACGGCGGCCCTTCGGGCGTTTGAGGTCATGGCAGCGAGCTCGATGGTGACGGGGTTCGGTCGGGGAACTGGTCGTCGGCCGGCAGCGGCGCGAGCAGCAGCACGATGCCCGCCAGCAGTTTCAGGGCGCTGGGCAGTGCCGCGTAGGTCGCCGCCAGCGCCAGCGAACCGCCGGTGCCCGCGCCCGGCACGTAGCCGAGCAGGCCCAGGATCGGCAGCGCGAGCCCGGCGGCCGTGGCCAGGTTCAGCTTGGTGGCCAGGTTCCAGATGCCGAAGAAAGCGCCGTCGTGGCCCTTGGCGCGGCTGCCTTCGTCGGCGAGCACCGTCGCGAGCAGGGCCGGCGGCACGGCCAGGTCCGCCCCCAGCGCGAAGCCGGTCACCACGCAGACGAACAGGAACGGAACCACGTCGCCGGTGCCCAGCCCCATCGCCCACACGAAGGCGAACACGGCGAGCGCCATGCCGACGAGCCACGCGTTGCGCAGGCCGAAGCGCCGCGACAGCCTGACCCACAGCGGCATCCCGACGGCGGCCGCCAGGAAGTACGCGACCAGGAACATCGGCGCGCGCTCGGGCGCGCCCAGCACGTCGCCGACGAAGAACAGCACCAGCGTCGCCGGGATCGCGGTGGCGATGCCGTTGAGCATGAACACGGCCAGCAGCCAGCGGAACGCTCGGTTCGCGAGCACGTCGCGCCAGGTTCCGGCGATCTGGCGCGCCCAGCTCTGCGTGGCCGGCGCACCCGAGGACGCGCCCGACGATGCCCGCGGCGCGCCCGACGTCGGCCGCGAAGCATCCGCCGATGCCCGCGACGCATCCGCCGACTGTCCGGCGCACGCGCCGGCCGCCGGCAGCGGCGCGCGGCGCAGCGCGACCGCGGCCAGCAGCGCACTGGCCACGAACAGCGCCACCAGCCACCCGGCGCGCTGCGGCAGCAGCAGGCTGGCCGAAACCAGCACGCCGGCTAGCCCGAAGGCTTCGCGGGTCGCGGTCACGCGCACCCGCTCGAGCGCGGTGTCACCCAGCGCGGCGCCCCAGGCCTGGTAGGCGATCGACACGAACGAGTACGCGATGTAGGTGACGACCGAGGCGATCGCGAGCCAGGCCGGGTACGACACGCCGGCCGGCGGCAGGAACAGCGCCGAATAGCCGAGCGCCAGCGCGGGCAGGCCCCAGAGGATCCAGCGCCGGTACGACCAGCGGGCGCGATGCCGATCCAGCAGCAGTCCCACCGCGGGGTCGGCGACCGCGTCGACCAGCCGCGTCAGGAACAGGATCGCGCCGACCACCGTCAGGTCGACGCCCAGGTATTCACCGTAGAAGGTCGGCAGCAGCACGAACAACGGAAGCTCGAGCAACGCAAGCGGCGCGCGCAGGGCCCCGTACGAAACGACACCCCGCCATCCGAGCAGCCCCGCGGCACGCGCGGCGACGGCGGTCACGGTGCGACCCGAGTGCCGGCCGACGAAGCGCCGGCCGGCGGGCCGCTGGCGCGCGCCAGCAGGGCCGTGCGAAGTGCCGGGGCCACGGTGCGTTCGTCGAGCCAGATCGCGAAGAACGCCGCCGCAAAATCGGCGTCGTCGACCGCGCCGATCGAGCGGTCGTTGTGGAAGAACGCGACGCCGCGTCCCGGGCGGTTCACGCCGGTGAGCCGATCGCCGCGTGCGACGTTGGGGAACAGCGCCTTCATGGCGCCGAGCCAGCGCTCCCGGCGCGGGCTGTCGCCGAACCCCATGCGCTCCATCTCCTGCGCGCTGCGCTCGGCGATCGCCGGGCCCGACAGCGCGGTCGCGTAGCGCAGCTCGAGCGCGAACGGCGAGGCTCCCGGCCGGTCGGGCTGCAGGCCGGCGGAGCCGGTCCACAGCTGCGCGGTGTAGACCTTCAGGCCGAACCAGCGCAGCTCGCCTTCGCCGGACAGGCGGGCGTCGGGCAGCAGCGACGCCACCGGCGCCGGCAGGCCCGCGGCCGCCGCCGACGCGGCCCCGGCAGCGGCCGGCATCGACGCGGCCGTCCCCGACGCGGCCGTCCCCGACGCCGGCGCGCCGGCCGCGGGGGTCTGGGTGGCCGCGATCGACGGCCCGAGCGCCGCCGACATGGCGATCGCGACCACGGCGGCGATCCGGATCGCGCGCGCGCCCGGGACGGCCGGCGCGGTCGCGATCGCGCGCGCCGTCGGAAGTGCCGGCGCGGGGCCGGTGGCGGGCATGCGTGCCGTGGCCATCGTCATTCCGCCTGCAGCGTGAACTGGTACACGTCGGTGTTGCCGTGGGCGAATCCCGCCTCGCAGTACGCGAGGTAGAACTCCCAGGT
>CAYGZN010000343.1:0-3763 GCA_964354355.1 uncultured Burkholderiaceae bacterium
CCTGTGCCTGGACCTGACGCGGCCCGAGGGGCTGGCCGTCGCGCGCGACTTGGTTCGCCACGCGGACGTCGTGGTCGAGGCGTTCACGCCGGGCGTGATGACCCGGCTGGGACTGGGCTACGAGCAGCTGCGCGAGATCAACCCGAAGCTGGTGATGTGCTCGATCAGCGGCTTCGGCCAGACCGGGCCGAATGCGAAGCGGCCGGGCTACGCCCACCTGGCGCACTCGATGACCGGCTGGCTGGCGCTGCAGTTCCTGCACCGCCAGCCGCCCGAGGTGCCGCGCGGGCCGGGCGTGGCGCTGGCCGACGTCGTCACCGGGATCACCGCGTTCGGGGCGATCTGCGCGGCGCTGCTGCGGCGCGAACGCACCGGCGAGGGCGACCACGTCGACGTCGCGCTGTTCGACTCGCTGTTCGTCGCCAACGACGACACGCTGCAGCGCTACCTGCTCGAGGATCGGGTCGAGGTGTTCTACCACCCGGTGCACCCGACGCGCGACGGCTACATCACCGCCAACGTCGGGCCCGACTTCCGGTCGTGGCAGAACACCTGCGCGGCGATGGGGCGCGAGGACCTGCTGCAGGACCCGCGCTTCGCGACCCCCGCTGCGGTGGCGGCGAATCGCCCCGCGGCCACGCAGCTGCTGCGCGAGTGGCTGGCGACGCTGAGCTCGGAGCAGGCCGAGCGCACGCTGGTGGCCCACCACGTCGTGTGCGGTGTCGTCAAGACCGTCGACGAGGCCGTGCGCCAGCCGCAGGTGCAGGCGCGCCACCTGATTGCGCGCGTCGAGGACCCGGTGCTCGGGCCGATCGAGGTCCTGAACTCCGCGATCAAGTACCGGCACGCGGCGGTCGGCGTCAAGGCGCCGGCGCCGATGCTCGGCGAGCACAACGCGTCGGTGCTGCGCGACGTGCTCGGCTACGACGACGCGCGGATCGAGGCGCTGCGCGGCAGCGGCGTGCTGCGCAGCGAGCCGCGCTGAGCGCAGCGCGGGTCCGGGCGAGCGCGGCGCGGGTCCGGGCGAGCGCGGAGCGGGTCCGGGCGAGCGCGGCGCGGGTCCCCGTCCGCTCAGTTGCGCCTCGCGTCAGCGCGGCGCGCCCGATCCGTTCGCCGCAGGACCCGCCACGACGCCCGCGTCGTGCAGCGCCGCGATCTCGTCGGGCCGGTAGCCGAGTTCGGCGAGCAGCGAGTCGGTGTGCTCGCCCCGTCGCGGCGGGTTCGATCGCAGCGGCAGGCGCTGGCCGTCGAGCGTGAGGGGCAGCAGCGGCGTACGCGTGTGCACCTCGCGCCCCGCGCCGCTGCCGTCTGCCGGCACCGTGACGTCGGCCAGTCCGCCGGTGGCCAGCAGGTGCTCGTCTTCGAACAGGTCCTGCGGCCGGGTGATCGGCGCGTACGGCAGTCCCTGAGCCTGGAACAGCGCGGCGATCTCGCGTGCGGGGCGCGCCGCGAGATGCTCGCGCAGCCGCGGCATCAGCCACTCGCGCGACTGCACGCGCTGGTTGTTCGACGCGAGCCGCGCGTCGGCCAGCAGGTCGTGCAGGCCGAACGCGCGGCAGAACAGCGCCCACTGCGTGTCGGACACGACCGCGAGGAAGATCTGCTCGCCGTCGGCGACCGTGAACACGTCGTACACGCCCCACGCCGAGATGCGGCTGGGCATCGGGGCCGCCGGGCGGCCGGTGACGGCGAACTGCATCATGTGCTGGGCGACCAGGAACACGTTGTTCTCGAACAGCGCGCTGTGCACCTCCAGCCCGCGGCCGGTCGTGGCGCGTCGCGCAAGCGCGGCCATGGCGCCCAGCGCGCCGAACATCCCGCCCATGATGTCGTTGACCGACGCGCCCGCGCGCAGCGGACGGCCCTCGGGGCCGGTCATGTAGGCCAGCCCGCCCATCATCTGCACGACCTCGTCGAGCGCGGTGCGCTGCTCGTACGGCCCCGCCAGGAAGCCCTTGTGCGACACGTAGACCAGCCGCGGGTTCAGCGCCGACAGCGACGGGTAGTCCAGTCCGATCCGGGCCATCGTGCCGGCCTTGAAGTTCTCGCTGAAGACGTCGGCCGCGGCGACCAGTCGCAGCACGATCTCGCGCCCGCGCGGGTCCTTCGTGTCGAGCGCAAGGCTCTTCTTGTTGCGGTTGAACATGGGGAAGAAGCCGGCGCCCGAGCCGAGCAGCCGACGCGTGCCGTCGCCGTCGGTCGGCTCGACCTTGATGACCTCGGCGCCCAGGTCGCCCAGGATCATGCCGCAGGTCGGGCCCATCACCATGTGGGTGAACTCGACCACGCGCAGCCCGTCCAGCGGCAGCGGCGACGCCCCGGGTGCGCCCGTCGAAGGCGGCTCAGGCACGCGAGCCCTCCTGCACGAATCCCCTGGGCAGGCCCGCCTCGGGCGTCATGCCGTACAGCGGCTCGCCGGGCAGTCCCTCGCGCAACGGCGCGCGCGCGGCGATCAGTCGCTCGAGATCGACGCCGGTGCGCACGCCCATCGCCTCGAACATGAACACCAGGTCCTCGGTGACCACGTTGCCCGACGCGCCGGGCGCGTAAGGGCAGCCGCCGAGCCCGCCGAGCGAGCTGTCGAATGTCCGCACGCCTGCGTCCCACGCGGCCAGGCAGTTGGCCAGGCCGAGCCCGCGCGTGTTGTGCAGGTGGGCCGCGCCGGTCCGGGCGCCGATCGCCGCGCGCACGCGCTCGAACAGCCGGCGCACCTGCGCGGGGTTGGCCATGCCGGTCGTGTCGGACAGGCCGCACTCGTCGACGCCGGCGGCGACCACCTGCTCGGCCAGCCGGACCACGTCGTCTTCGGCGACGCGGCCCTGGAGCGTGCAGCCGAACGCCGTGGAGATGCCGGCCTCGATGCCGACCGAGGGCGCGACCCGGTTGCGCAGCGCGACGATCGCGCGGACCTCCTCGACCATCTGCTCGGGCGTCCTGCGCACGTTGGCCAGCGAATGCGCGGCGCTGGCCGACACCGGGATCGTCAGCTTGTGCACGCCGGCCTGCAGCGCCGCCCCGGCGCCGCGCAGGTTGGGCACCAGCGCCATTACGGTCAGGCCGGGCAGCGTCAGCGCGTGGGCGACGACCTCGGCGGCGTCGGCCATCTGCGGCAGCAGGCGCGCCGGCACGAACGACGCCACCTCGATCGCGCGCAGGCCGGCCGCGTGCAGCGCATCGAGCCAGCGCTTCTTGGCCGCGGTGGGCATCGTCGCCGACACCGACTGCAGCCCGTCGCGCGGGCCCACTTCGCTGATCAGCACGTCGGCAGGCGGGAGCATCGTCGTGGCGGCCGGCATCGGTGAGTAATTCTGTCAGGTGGAACGCAATTCTGAAATCATCGCAAGTATCGAAGGCGCGGGCGCGTGCGTCAAGCGTGCGTGCGTCACAGGCCCGGCGTCGCGCCCGGCGTCGTCGTGCCCGGCGTCGCGTCCGCTGGTCCGACGGTTGCCGCCGGTGGTCTGCCCGGTGGGGTGCAGGCCCGCGGCGCGATCCCGTTCGGGGCTTACGCTGGGGCGGATCGGACCCGCGCGCAGCGTGCGGCGGGTCGCCAGCCCAGATCGCAGGAGTCGCGACATGCATCGACATCGGGGACGACCACGGGCCGCTGGCGTGCTGCTGGCTTGCGCGCTCGCCGCGCTGGCCGGCTGCGGCGGATCCGCCGAGACGACCGCTGCCAGCGGCGGCGACCCGTCCGCATCCGCGGGCGCCGGGTCGTCGACCGCGGCGGCGGCCGCACCCGCGGCGGCGGCCGCACCCGCGGTGG
>CAYGZN010000344.1:0-3758 GCA_964354355.1 uncultured Burkholderiaceae bacterium
CCGATCGCCTGCGAGGGCCTGCTGGCCTCGCCCGCGTGTGGCACCCGGACCGGATTGGGATCCATCGTGAAATCGGCCTCCGTCGCCGATACCTTCGCGGAACCTGGCTCGGCGGACGTTGACGTGTGTCAACGGACACGGGATCACCCGGCACGGAAAGCCCGTCGCGCAACTGGTTCCGATCGAGACCGGCGCTGCGGAGCAGGTCAGGCAGGCGCTGGCGCTGCTGCTGCTGCTGCTGGAAGTCGGCAATGCGCTGGTTCAAGCCGGGCGGCGGCAGCGCATCGAGCCGTCGATGGTCGACGAGATGCTGCGGGCTTTCCGCGAGCCGCCCATCGCCCTCGAACCGACGGCACCGGGAACCATGCTTCGGGCAGGCGAGCTGGCGAGCCGGCACGCGGTGACGCTGTACGACGCCTGCTATCTCGAACTGGCACTGCGCCGAGGCTGGCCGCTGGCGACGCTGGATGCAGCGCTCGGCCGGGCGGCGGTCGCCGAGGGTGTCGTGCTGGCGCACGCGTGACTCCCGACCGCACCCGCTAGCCGCCGCGCTTCGTGATCACCACCTCGAGGTACTCGCTGGGCAGCTTGAGCGTTCCGTCGCGCGCGCGGTTCATGCGCCCCATCAGCGCGTCGAGGTCGGCCGCAAGCGCCGCCTGGGCCTTGGCATCGAGCGCGCCGAACGCCTTGTTCACGGGGCCGTAGTACGTCCGGAAGACCTCGAGCCAGTGCGCCGCCGAGCGATAGCGGAAGACGTAGTCGCGCCGCTGCGCGTCGATCGAGTCGGCCGCTGCTGAGAACAGCTCGGCGAGGCGCACCTCGGTGCCCCACAGCGCCGGCGACTTGACGCCGGCCGGCGGCGGGACGTACTTGCCCAGGGTCTTGAACAGCTGCCCGATGAAGCTGTCGGGCGTCCAGTTCGCCAGGCCGATCCTGCCGCCCGGGCGGCAGACGCGCAGCAGTTCGCCGGCGGCGCGTTCCTGGTTCGGCGTGAACATCACGCCGAAGGTGGACAGCACCACGTCGAACGAGCCGTCGGCAAACGGCAGGTTCTCGGCATCGGCCTCGCGGCACTCGATCGGCATCGCGTCGGCGCGCGCCCGCTCGCGCGCGTGCGCGAGCAGCGACGGCACGTAGTCGGTTGCGACCACGTCGGCCCATCGGCGCGCGGCCGCCAGCGAAGCGTTGCCGTTACCGGCGCACACGTCGAGCACGCGGCTTCCCGCGCTCAGGTCGACGGCTTCGCACAGGGCTTCGCCGACGATCTGCAGCCGGGTGCCGATGACCGAATAGTCGCCGGTGGACCAGGCCGCCTGCTGGCGTGCCTTGACCGCGGCGAAGTCGGGTGCCGGCGTGGCGATGGCGGCCGCCGCGATCGTTGGGGCCGCGGTCGCGGCGGAGGTCGGGTTCGATTGAAGGTTGGCGCTCATGGTTTCCATCTCCTATGTCAGTGTGCCGGCCGGATGTTCTGGTTCACCCGGAACAGGTTCTTGGGGTCGTACTTGTGTTTGATCGCGGCCAGCCGCTCGTAGTTGTCGCGGTAGGTCGCCTGCACGCGGTCCTGGCCTTCGTCCATCATGAAGTTCACGTACGCGCCGCCCGCCGAGTACGGATGCAGCGCGTCGAAGTAGCCCTTGGTCCACTCGGTGATGCGCTCGCGGTTCGCCGGGTCGGGGTCGACCCCGACGATGACCTCTGCCCAGTTCGTGTCGCGGTAGCTGAACGCCGTGTCGTTGCGGCCGGTGTCGTGCGCCTTGCCGTCGATCGGGTACAGGTGCATCGACGACTGCATGGTCGGCAGCCGGTGCGCGAACTCGACGTGGCGCGCGATCGCCGCGTCGCCCAGTTCGTTGACGAAGTCCGCCCGCCAGTACCACTGGTGCCCCGGGGGATACAGGCCGTCGAACACGCTCTGCAGCGCGGGGAACGGCATTTCGCCGATGCCGTACAGCGCCGGCGGACCGAATGCCTTGACGGGTGCGAAGACCTTCTCGGCCTGCTCGTGCGGCCCCGCATAACACCACACGATGCCGCACACCTTCTTCAGGTGGAACGCCTCGGGGAACATCGGCGCCGGAGGCACCGTCAGGAAGGCGAAGAAACCATTGAGGTCCCGCGGCGCGTTGCGGATGAAGTCGCGGTACCAGCGCATCACGTCGGGCGCCTGCTCGAGCGTCCAGAACACCGGGCCGCCGATGATGTTCCTGACCGGATGCAGCTGGAACAGGAACGAGGTGACGACGCCGAAGTTGCCGCCGCCGCCGCGGATCGCCCAGAAGAGGTCGGCGTTGTCCTGCGCACTGGCCGTGACGACGCGCCCGTCGGCCAGAACCAGGTCGGCCTCGATCAGGTTGTCGATCGACAGCCCGAGCTTGCGCGTCAGGTGACCGATGCCGCCGCCGAGCGTCAGGCCCCCGACGCCCGTGGTGGAAATGATCCCGCTCGGGCACGCGAGCCCGAACGCGTGCGTGGCGTGATCGACGTCGCCCCAGGTGCAGCCGCCCGCGACCCGCGCGGTGCGCGCCTTCGCGTCGACGTGAACGCCGCGCATGCCCGACAGGTCCAGCACGAGCCCGTCGTCGCAGACCCCGAGTCCGCCGCCGTTGTGGCCGCCGCCGCGCACCGCGAGCAGCAGGCCCTGTTCGTGCGCGAAGTGCACGGCGGTGATCACGTCCGCCACGTCGACGCAGCGCGCGATCAGCCGCGGGCGCCGATCGATCATGGCGTTGTAGACCTTGCGGGCGTCGTCGTAGGCGGGCTCGCCGGGCTGGATCAGCGTGCCGCGCAGGCTGGCGCCCAGCTGCTGGATCGCCTGTTCGTTCAACCCTTGCTTCTGCGGTGACGGGTCCATCGATGTGCTCCTCTTGAGTTGTTGGGGGTGGCGTCGGTCGTGTGGGTGATGTCGGTCGTGCGCACGCGTTTCAGTTGCGCAGCGGCTGCAGGTAGCTGGCAGCGACCCGCTGCCCGATCCGGCGGCCCAGCACGAGTCCGTCCTCGCAGGCCGACCGGAAGTGGATGCCGGCATAGATCCGCGAGTCGGCGCTCTCGCGCGCCGCCTGTGACAGGCTCGCGTACGAGCGCTTGATGTTCGCGAACGGCGGCCCGCTGGTGACGGTGACGGCGACCTGGTCGGTGCCGAGCGCCGCGGCGAGCGCGACGGCCGCGGCCGCGCTGAAGATGCTCTGAGTCGACGGGTAGTCCGACACCGCCGGCGTGTTCTGCAGGCTGTTCCACGAGGCGTCGGCAACGGTGGCGTCGTTGCCGTCGTCGGCCGCTTCGCGGATCGCGGTGACCGGGCGCCACGAGTCGTAGACGTAGCGGATCCTGAACCCCGCGATGTAGCTGTCGGCCATCGCGAACGACACGACGGCGAGCGCGCGCGCGCTGTCCCACAGGTCGAGTCCGCGCGCCTCGGCCGCGGCACGGGTGAACCGGTACCACGCGCCCGGGCCTTCGAACCAGAAGCGGGCGATCTCGGCCTGCTCGGGGGTGCGCACCGCGCTGACCTGGCCGCCGATGGCCTTGATTTCGTTGAAATCCCGCGCATAGTCGGCGCTGGCCAGCGCCGGGGGGCCGGGCAGCCAGTACTGCGACGCCGACAGCAGCACGAACGGCGTGACGTTGCCCCAGCCCGGCAGGGTCGTGGGCGCAAAGCCCGGGGCGAGTTTCGGATCCTTGATCGGCGGGTTGGGCGGGTCGGGGTTCGGGTGCGGCCGCCAGCGGCCCGGGCCGCTTGTTGGCGTGTACGGCGCCCCCCG
>CAYGZN010000345.1:0-3746 GCA_964354355.1 uncultured Burkholderiaceae bacterium
CGCGAGCCCGTCGAGGGCGGCCCGGACCTCCTTCGGGCTGCGGAACCGCGACAGCTCGGCCAGGCGGAACGGCCAGTTCGAGAACCGGTCCGAGAAGGTCTCGAAGTGCTGCTCGGCCAGCAGCGTGGTCGGGGTCAGGATGACGACCTGCTTGCCGTCGGCGGCGGCGACGAACGCCGCGCGCATCGCGACCTCGGTCTTGCCGAAGCCCACGTCCCCGCAGATCAGCCGGTCCATCGGCTTGCCTGACACCAGGTCCTGCACGACCGCGTGGATCGCGGCGAGCTGGTCGGGCGTCTCGTCGAAGCCGAAGCCTTCGGCGAACGCCTCGTAGTCGCGTGCGTCGAATGCGAACGCGTGGCCCTGGCGCGCCGCGCGGCGCGCGTAGAGGTTGAGCAGCTCGGCGGCGGTGTCGCGCGCCTGCTGCGCGGCGCGGCGCTTGGCCTTTTCCCACTGGCCGGAGCCGAGCTGGTGCAGCGGCGCTTCGTCCGGCGAGGCGCCCGAGTAGCGCCCGATCAGGTGCAGCTGCGAGACCGGCACGTACAGCGTGGCGTCCCCGGCATAGCTCAGGTGCAGGAATTCGGTGGGGCCGTCGCCGAGGTCGAGCTCGACCAGTCCTTGGTAGCGCCCGATGCCGTGCTGGCTGTGCACGACCGGGTCGCCGATCTTCAGCTCGGACAGGTCGCGGATCAGCGCGTCGACGTCGGTCCGGGCGTCGCGCCCGCGGTGGCCGCGGTGTTTCGGGGTCCCCGAGAACAGCTCGGATTCGGTCACGACGGCCACACGCGCGCCGATGGCGAAGCCTTCCGACAGCGGCCCGATGCCCAGGGCGGCGCGGTGGTCCGCCTGCAGGAACGCCTGCCAGGTGTCGAGCTGCGGCAGTTCGATGCCGTGCTCGGCCATCAGCTGCGCAAGGGTCTCGCGCCGGCCGGCCGATTCGGCCAGCAGCAGCACGCGCGCGTCGGTCGCGTCCAGGAAGGCCTGCAGGCGGTGCAGCGGCGCGGGTGCACGACGCTCGACGGTCAGTGCGGGCAGCGCGATCGAATGCGCCTCGGCCGTGGGCACCGGGCGCGGCTCGCCGGCCTCGTCGCGCTGCGCCGTCAGCGGCTCGCGCAGCGCGAAGCGGCCGAACCCGCGCGCCGTCGCGAAGAAGGCGTCCACGCCCAGGAAGAGCTCGTCGGGGCGCAGCAGCGGCCGCTCGGAGTCGCTGGCGAGGAAGCGGTGGCGCTGGAGTGCTTCATCGCCGAAGCGACGGGCCGTTGCCTGCACGTCGCCGTGCGTGACCAGCAGCGCGTCCTCGGGCAGGTAGTCGAACAGCGTCGCTGTCGTGTCGAAGAACAGCGGCAGCCAGTACTCGATGCCGGGCGAGGCGATGCCGTTGCCCACGTCGCGATAGACGGTGGCCTTCGACGGGTCGCCTTCGAAGCGCTCGCGCCAGCGGCCCCGAAACGCGGCGCGTGCGGCCTCGTCGAGCGGGAATTCGCGCCCGGGCAGCAGCCGCACCCGGTCGACGGGGTACAGGCTTCGCTGGGTGTCGGGGTCGAACGTGCGCAGCGACTCGAGCTCGTCGCCGAACAGGTCCAGCCGCAGCGGCAGCGCCGATCCGGTCGGATACAGGTCGATCAGTCCGCCGCGCACGCAGTACTCGCCCGGGCGAACGACCTGCGACACGTGTTCGTAGCCGGCCAGCGTCAGCTGCGCCCGAAGCGCGCGCTCGTCCAGCCGCTGGCCGCGCTCGAAGTGGAACGTGTGGCCCGCGACGTACCCGGGCGGCGCCAGCCGGTGCAGCGCGGTGGTCGCGGCCACGAACAGCACGTCGACCTGGCGCTGCTGCAGCGCGTGCAGCGTCGCGAGGCGTTCCGACACGAGGTCCTGGTGCGGCGAGAAGGTGTCGTACGGCAGGGTTTCCCAGTCGGCCAGCGTGTGCATGCGCAGCAGCGGCGCGAACCAGCGGCATTCCTCGGCCAGCCGGGTCGTGTCCAGCGCAGCCGCGGTGATCACGACCAGCAGCCGCGCCGGGGCGGGCTGCGCGTGTGCCAGCCGCGCCAGCAGCATCGCGTCGGCGCTGCCCCACGTGGCCGGCAGCGCCCACACGGTGCCGCGGCGAGGGATGGGAATCGCCGGGCCGTCGACGCCGGGGTCGGTGGCCGCGGTCGACGCATCGGCCGTGGAGGCAGGCAGCGGGTTCGAAGCCACGCGGGCGGTGTCCGGGCGGTAAACCTATAATTCTAGCCGTCCCCGCCTTCGTGCCATGATGAACCCCGTGCCCGCCGTTCGCCATTTCGTCGTCGTTCCCGCCGCAGGCGTGGGCGCGCGCCTCGGCGCGGAGCGCCCGAAACAGTACCAGGCGCTTGCCGGGGCGACCGTGCTCGAACACGCGATCGCGCCGTTCCTGTCGCCGCCGTGGGTCGAGCGGATCGTGGTGGCCGTGGCCCCGCAGGACACGATCGCCGCGGGCCTGCGCGGGGTCGACCACCCGCGGGTGGCCGTCGTGCCCTGCGGCGGCGCGACGCGGCGCGAGACGGTGCGCAACGCGCTGCGCGAGCTGCGCGACCGTTTCGCCGCGGCCGCCGACGACTGGGTCTTCGTGCACGACGCCGCGCGCCCGGGACTGGACGACGCGACGCTGGCGCGGCTGGTTGCGGCCCTGCCCGACGAGCGCGTCGGCGCGCTGCTGGCACTGCCGGTCGTCGACACCGTCAAGCGCGGTGCAGCGGGCCGCAGCATGACGACCGTCGATCGGCAGGGACTGTGGCTTGCGCAGACGCCGCAGGTGTTCCGCCACGGGATGCTGCTGCGCGCGCTCGAGCGCCATCACCACGTGACCGACGAGGCCTCGGCGATCGAGGAGAGCGGCCATTCGGGGCGGCTCGTCGAGGGCTCGCGCCGCAACCACAAGATCACCACCGCGCAGGACCTCGAGTGGATGCGCGGGCTGATGGAGCGTGCGCGATGACCGCTGACGCCTGGCGCGTCGGCCAGGGCTTCGATGTCCACGCACTGGTGCCGGGCCGGCGCCTGGTGATCGGCGGGGTCGACATCGCGTGGTCGCACGGGCTGCTCGGCCATTCGGACGCCGACGTGCTGCTGCACGCGATCACCGACGCGCTGCTGGGCGCCGCGGCGCTGGGCGACATCGGGCGCCACTTCCCGGACAGCGACCCGCGCTGGCGGGGCGCCGACAGCCGGATGCTGCTGCGCGAGGTCGTGCGCCTGCTGCACGCGGCCGGCTGGCGCCCGGTCAACGTCGACTGCACGATCGTCGCGCAGGCGCCCCGGATGGCGCCGCACGTGCCCGCGATGGTCGCGGCCATCGCGGCCGACCTCGGGCTCGGGCCCGACTGCGTCAACGTGAAGGCGAAGACGACCGAGCGGCTTGGTTTCGCGGGGCGCGGCGAGGGCATCGCCGCGCACGCGGTGGCGCTGCTGCACCGCCGCGAGCCGAATCCGGCGCGCCAGGCGTCCTGATCGGACCGCGGCGGCCGCCGCCGCGAGCGGCGCGGCGGGGGGCCCCGCCCACGCCGAGTTGGCGCCCGGCCCGGAGCAGGCTCAGCCCGGCGGGGCGCTCACGCCAGGTCGGCGGCCAGCGCGTTGCGGGTCTCGTCGTGAACCGGCGCGAGCTCGGCCTGGTAGTGCGGGTGGTCGACGCCGATCGACAGCGACACGCCGTACTTGAGCGCCGCGACCATTTCGGGGTTCAGCTCCCACCGAAGGAAGTGCACGGACGAGGTCTTGTGCTCGTTCTC
>CAYGZN010000346.1:0-3736 GCA_964354355.1 uncultured Burkholderiaceae bacterium
AGCAACCAACGCACCGACGCCTATGGCGGCTCGATTGCCAATCGCGCACGGCTGACGCTGGAAGTGACCCGGGCGGTGGCCAACGTGTGCGGCCCGCAGCGCGTGGGCATCCGCCTGTCGCCGTTCGGTCGGGCCAACGACAGCGGCGAGGCCGAGCCGATGCCGCTGTACGGCCACCTGATCGGCGAACTCGACCGGATGGGGCTGGGCTACCTGCACCTGATCGAGCCGCGCGCCAGCGGTGCCGGTGCGGCCGAGGTCGACCACCCGGGCGTGCCGTCGGCGATCGAGCTGTTTCGCCCCGCGTGGCGCGGCGTGCTGATCGGCGCCGGCAACTTCCGCGGCGACACGGCGGCCAAGGCGATCGCCGACGGCCACGCCGATGCGATCGCGTTCGGGCGGCTGTTCATCTCGAACCCGGACCTGCCCGCGCGGCTGCGCTGCGGCGCGGCGCTCACGCCCTACGACCGCGCGACGTTCTACGGCGGGGGGCCGCAGGGGTACGTCGACTATCCGGAGATGGGCTCGGCGTAGCGGACTCTGCGGCGCGCAGCCGGGCCGTCGAGCGGAATCGGGCCCTTGCTACCGGGTCAGGCGGCGACCTTTTCGTAAGAGAACTGCGGACTGCCTGCGCGCTCGGAGGCATGCTCCACCGTGATGGCACACACGTTGCCCGCTGCATCGAAATCGATCGTGGTGTCTTCGTCCAGATCGCGCGTCTCGGTCACGCGCGCACCCTTGAATTCGATGAGCAGCGTATCGGTGTCTTCGAAGTAGCGGATTCTCATGGCACAAATCGTCGATCGAAGAAGGCATTGTGGACCGTTTCGCCGTCCGGGAGAGGAACCACTCGAAGGAAACGGTTCCCGGCTTCCGGAACTTGCACCCACCTGCGGATCCGGCCGTCTGCCTGCACGGCCTCGCTGATGGGCGCGAGCCTTGCCTGCTCGATCCACTCGTCGCGTATGGCTCTCCTGTCCTCACGCGTTCGCATTGCTTCGAAGTAGCGGCTCGTCTTCATCTCGCAGGCGCATGGCTCTTGACCCGGCGCTGCGCTCGCCGTCTACTGGCGACGGCAGATCCGGCACGAGCAGAGTGTCCCGCAGCAATCGGGTCGCGCGCATCGACCACAAGGTCGAGGCTGCATGGGTCGCCCCGGGTTGCGGTGGCCATGCTCGATGGCCACGGCGCAGGAAACGACGGCTGCATATCATTCCGAGAAGTCCCGCCATGACATCCAAAGCCCGCATCACCGCCCTCACCACCCTCTCCTGCAGCGCCTCCTGGCGCAACTACTACTTCGTCAAGGCCACCACCGAGGACGGCGTGGTCGGCTGGAGCGAGTTCGACGAAGGCTTCGGCTCGCCCGGGGTCGGCGCGGTCATCGCGCAGCTGGCCGCGCGGGTGGTCGGGCAGTCGGCGATGCAGCACGAGCGCATCCGCGAAGACCTGCACTGCGTGACGCGGCCCGGCTCGGGCGGCGTGGTCGGGCAGGCGCTGGGCGCGATCGAGAACGCGCTGCTCGACGCCAAGGCCAAGACGCTGGGGGTGCCGTGCTACGAACTGCTCGGCGGCAAGGTGCGCGACCGCATGCGCGTGTACTGGTCGCACTGCGTGACCTGGCGCGCCGGGCGCGTGCCGCACTACCAGCCGGTGATCACCGACGCCGCAGGTGTGCGCGACCTGGCGCGCGAGGTGCGCGACAAGGGCTTCACCGCGCTCAAGACCAACATCTGGCGCTACGAGGACGGCAGGATCCTGGGCTGGGCGCCCGGCTTCGGCAAGCCGTTCGCGCCGGAGCTGAACATCGACCGCAAGGTGCTCAAGGGCCTGCGCGAGCACCTGGAGATCATCCGCGAGGCGGCCGGTCCCGACATGGACATTCTGCTGGACCTGAACTTCAACGCCAGGACCGAGGGCTACCTGAAGATCCTGCGCGAGATCGCCGACCTGGACCTGTTCTGGGTCGAGATCGACACGCTGAACCCGCAGGCACTCGCCTGGATCCGCTCGCAGAGCCGCCACCCGATCTCGTCGTGCGAGACGCTGCTCGGCGTGCAGCAGTTCCTGCCGTTCCTGCGCGAGCAGGCGATCGACGTGGCGATCGTCGATACGCCGTGGAACGGCGTGTGGCAGTCGATGAAGATCGCGGCCGCCGCCGAGGCGCACGAGGTCAACGTCGCTTGCCACAACTTCTACGGCCACCTGTGCACGATGATGAACGCGCACTTCTGCGCAGCGGTGCCCAACCTGCGGATCATGGAGGTCGACATCGACCGGATCGCGTGGGACCACGAGCTGTTCACTTACCTGCCGGCCTACGAGGACGGGCACCTGGTGATGCCCGATCGGCCGGGCTGGGGCACCGAGCCCATCGAAGAGGCGCTGCGCGCGCACCCGCCGATCACCGCGCACGGCCTGGTCGGCGGGCATCGGTCGCAGACCTGATGACCGACCCGGTCGACGTGCTGATCATCGGCGCCGGCGCCTCAGGCGCTGCGGTGGCGTGGAGCCTGGCCGAGACGCGGATGCGCATCCTGTGCCTGGAGCAGGGAGACTGGCCGAAACCGTCGACGTTTCCAAGCAACGGGCGCGACTGGGAGGCGCGCCAGCTCGGTGACTTCAGCATCAGCCCGAACGTGCGCCGGGGTGCGGCGGACTATCCGGTCAACGACGACGGCTCGCCGATCAAGGTCGCCAACTTCAACGGCGTGGGCGGCGGCACGGTCCTCTACGCGGGGCACTTCCCGCGCATGCATCCGTCCGACTTCCGGGTTCGCACGCTCGACGGCGTCGCCGACGACTGGCCCGTCGACTACGCCACGCTCGAGCCGTACTACGCGCTGAACGACCGGCTGATGGGGATCGCGGGGCTGGCCGGCGATCCGGCTTATCCGCCCAAGCCCGCGGTGCTGCCGCCGCTGCCGCTGGGCCGGTCGGGTGCGATGTGGGCGCGCGCGCTGAACGCGCTCGGCTGGCACTGGTGGCCCTCGGACAGCGCGATGGCCACGCAGGAGTACGAAGGGCGGGCCCGGTGCATCAACCTCGGCCACTGCATCGCCGGTTGTGCGCAGGGCGCGAAGGCCAGCACCGACATCACGTACTGGCCGCAGGCGATTCGCGGGCGGGTCGAGCTGCGCACAGGCTGCCGGGTACGCGAGATCGCGACGAACGATGCGGGGCTGGCCAGCGGCGCCGTCTACTTCGACGCCGCCGGTGTCGAGCACTTCCAGTCCGCCGAAGTCGTGATCCTGGCCTGCAACGGCGTCGGCACGCCCAGGATCCTGCTGAACTCGGCGTCGGCCCGGTTCCCGCACGGGCTGGCCAACTCCAGCGGGCTGGTCGGGCGGAACCTGATGTTCCACCCTTACGCATCGATCCAGGGCGTGTTCGAGGCGCGGCTCGACGCCTGGCGCGGGCCCCACATCTGCATCTGGAGCCAGGAGTTCTACGAGACCGACCGCGCGCGCGGCTTCGTGCGCGGCTACACCTACCAGTTCGGCCGCGGCCGCGGGCCGGTGTCGACGGCGAACTGGGGGATGGCAACGGGCCGCGTCCCGTGGGGCGTGGGGCACCACGGCGCGTACAGGAAGCTGTTCGAACACACGGCCGGCACGCTGGCGATCTGCGAGGACCTGCCCGAGCCGCACAACACGGTCACGCTGGACTCGACCCTGAAGGATTCCCACGGCATCCCGGCGCCGAAGATCGACTACGCCCTCGGCGACAACAGCCG
>CAYGZN010000347.1:0-3731 GCA_964354355.1 uncultured Burkholderiaceae bacterium
CGATCGGGCCGGCGCGCTCACGCGGGCGGTGACGGCGCGGCGGGCGACGACGGCGGCACGGCCGTTGGCAGCAACGGCGCGGCAGCGGGCACGGGTGGCGCGGGCGGCAGCAGGCGTCCATTGACCAGCAGCACCAGCGTGCGAACGGCCAGCCAGGCGATGACGGCCGAGGCGATCAGCAGCGCAATGCCGCCGACCACGGGTGGCCAGCCGCCGCGACGCACGACCTCGACCACCGCCCCGGCCAGTGCCGCCAGCGGGAACGAGAACGACCAGAAGCCCACTGAAAATGGAACCCTGCCCCACCAGTGGTAGCGGGCCATCACGGCGACCACCGGCCCGGCCGCGATGCCCAGCCCCACGATCAGCACATCGCCGGGCAGCGCCGGCCAGATCGTGCCGGCAGCCAGCGTCGCCACCGAAGGCGGCGCCAGCTCCACGCCGATGGTCGGGCGCAGCGCCTCGGGCATCGGCCCCTCGAACAGGCTGTTGAGCACACGCACTTCCAGCAGCGCCCAGCCGGCCAGTCCCATGCCGAACAGCAACGCCGCCCAGCCCGGATAGCCCAGCGACGCCAGCGCCATCGCGCCGATGAATCCGCCCGCCACCGGCGGCAGGTACAGCGCCGGCGTCACGGCCGCCGGCGGCATTGCCCCGGTGGCCAGGGTCGACACGACCCGCAGCGCGACGATGCCCTGCAGCGTCAGCGCGCACAGCACCCACGCGAGCCAGCCGACGGACCGCGGTTCGCAGAACCAGATCGACGCCAGCAGCATCGACAGGGGGATCAGCGCCAACAGCGATCCCGGCACGGGGTGCGCGTACTCGGCGCCGATCACGCGCGGATGGCGCAGCGCCTTGGCGGCGTAAAGCACGAGCAGCACGGCCATCGTCAGCGTGGCCGCCCACGCAAGCGGCCACGCGATGTCGTCGGCCACGGGCCAGCCGAACCCGACCGAGCGCCGCCACGCGCCGGCCAGTCCGTAGAGCCCGACCGGCACGGCGAACAGGCCCGGCGGGATCCGGGCCAGCCATGGGCTCGCGGACCGGGCTGGCGCGTTCACCGCGTCAGGCCGCGGCCGGCAGATAGCGCACCGCGAGCACCCCGGCGATGCCGCCGATCGAATCGACGACCTGCGGCGGCACCGGGCTGTCGACGTCGACGAGCGTGTAGGCCATCTCGCCGCGCGACTTGTTCATCATGTTGTGGATGTTCAGTCCCACCTTGGCCATCGCCGTGCTGATCTGCCCGAGCATGTTGGGCACGTTGGCGTTGGCGATCGCCAGCCGGAACTTCGACTCGCGCGGCATCGACACGTCCGGGAAGTTGACCGCGTTGTGCACGTTGCCGTGCTCCAGGTAGTCGCGCAGCTGGTCCGCGACCATCACCGCGCAGTTGTCCTCGGCCTCGCGGGTCGACGCGCCCAGGTGCGGCAGCGCGATGACCTGCGCGTGGCCGTTGATGCGGGCGCTGGGGAAGTCGCAGACGTAGTGGCGCAGCCTGCCCGCGTCGAGCGCAGCCAGCACCGCGGTCTCGTCGACGACGGCGTCGCGCGAGAAGTTCAGCAGCACCGCGCCGTGGCGGATCGCGTCCAGGCGCTGCGCGTCCAGCAGGTGGCGCGTGGCGTCGACCAGCGGCACGTGCAGCGTGACGAAGTGCGCGCCGCGCAGGATCTCGGCGACGCTGTGGGCCTTCTTGACCTGCGCGGGCAGGCTCCAGGCCGCGTCCACGGTGATGTCGGGGTCGTAGCCGATCACGTGCATGCCGAGCTTGATCGCCGCATCGGCGACCAGGCAGCCGATGCGGCCCAGTCCGATCACCCCCAGCGTGTGGCCGGCCAGCTCGATGCCGCCGAACTGCTTCTTGCCGTCCTCGACCTGCCGGTCCATGTCCGGCGCCTTCGTGTCGAGCGCGTCGACGAAGCGCAGCGCGGCGCCCAGGTTGCGGGCCGACATCAGCATGCCCGCGAGCACCAGCTCCTTCACGGCATTGGCGTTGGCGCCGGGCGCGTTGAACACCGGCACGCCGCGGGCGGTCAGCGCCTTGACCGGGATGTTGTTGGTGCCGGCACCGGCGCGGCCGATCGCGCGCACCGACCGGGGGATCTGCATCGCGTGCATGTCCGCCGAGCGCACCAGGATTGCGTCGGGCTCGGCCACGTCCTTGCCGACCTGGTAGCGGTCGGCGGGCAGCCGCTTGAGCCCGATGGCCGAGATCTGGTTCAGCACCAGCATCCGCAGCGGCGACGCCGCGGCGCCCGCCGGGCTCTGCGCGACCGGCGCGTCAGCCATGGCGGGCCTCGAACTCGCGCAGGTACTCGACCAGGCGCTGCACG
Organism: uncultured Burkholderiaceae bacterium; assembly: GCA_964354355.1. Taxonomy (GTDB): domain Bacteria; phylum Pseudomonadota; class Gammaproteobacteria; order Burkholderiales; family Burkholderiaceae_E; genus CAYGZN01. Next base: position 2,337 of record CAYGZN010000347.1, read on the forward strand.
CCCTCGATGGGCATCGCGTTGTAGATCGACGCGCGCATGCCACCGACCGAGCGGTGGCCCTTGAGCTGAATCATGCCGCGCTCCTGCGCGCCCTTCAGAAAGGGGTCGTCCAACTCGGGCCGCGCCAGCGTGAAGGGCACGTTCATGCGCGAGCGGTTGGCCTTGTCCACCGGGTTGCGGAACAGGCGGCTCGCATCGAGCGCGTCGTACAGCAGCTTCGCCTTGGCGATGTTGCGTGCCTCCATGGCCGCGACGCCGCCGTTTCGCTTGAGCCACTGGAACACCAGGCCCGCGATGTAGATCGCGTAGGTGGGCGGGGTGTTCAGCATCGAGTCGTTGTCGGCCTGCTGCTTGTAGTCGAGCATCGTCGGCGTGCCCTTGGGCGAGTGCCCGAGCAGGTCCCGGCGCACGATGACGATGGTCAGGCCCGCCGGGCCGATGTTCTTCTGCGCGCCGCCGTAGATGAGGCCGTACCGCGACACGTCGACCGGGCGCGACAGGAAGTGCGACGACATGTCGGCCACCAGCGGCACGCCGCCGGTGTCGGGCACCCAGTCGAACTCGACACCGCCGATCGTCTCGTTGCCGCAGATGTGCACGTAGGCCGCGTCGGGCCTGAGCTTCCACGAAGACTGCGCGGGCACGTAGCAGAAGTTGCGGTCCTCGCCGGAGGCCGCGACGTTGACCTCGCAGAACAGCTTGGCTTCCTTGATCGCCTTCTTGGACCACTCGCCGGTGTTCACGTAGTCGGCGACCTTGCCGCCGCGCAGCAGGTTGATCGGCACCATCGCGAACTGCTGGGTAGCGCCGCCCTGCAGGAACAGCACCGCGTAGTCGGCGGGGATCGCGAGCAGTTCACGGAAATCCTGCTCGGCCTGCGCCTGGATCTGCATGTACTCCTTGCCGCGATGGCTCATCTCCATCACGGACTGGCCGCAGCCGTGCCAGTCGAGCATCTCGCCGGCGGCCTGGCGCAGGACTTCTTCGGGAAGGACCGCGGGGCCGGCGCTGAAATTGAACACGGAACGCATGGGGACTCCTGAAACGGGGCGCTGCGATGATAGCGCAGCGGTTCGGCGCGGTCGCCCGAAGCCGTGACCGAAGAGTCAGAGCGGTCCCGGGTGCCTGCGCCGTCAGCGCTCGGCGGGCTGTGCCGTGTCGCCGGCGCCCCGGTACAGCGCCTGATAGCGCTGAATCGCCACGCGCGCGTTGAACAGCAAACGATCGGGGCCGAGTCGCTTGTCGAACCCGGCATTTCGAAACACCTCCAGCACGCCGGGATTCAGGCCTGCCAGCCAGAACACGGTTCCCTGGCCGGTCGCGCGGCGTTCGCCCTCCATCAGCATCTGCAGCGCCGAGTACTCGATGTCGGGCACCCGGCTCATGTCCAGCGTC
>CAYGZN010000348.1:0-3711 GCA_964354355.1 uncultured Burkholderiaceae bacterium
GAACGCGACCGGGGCCGACGCGCCGACGCGCTCGATTTCCTGCGCAACGAGGGATTTCATCGGATTCGACCCGGCCCGCCGCGCAGGCGCGGGTCGCCGGGGCCGGCTGGATCGGGCGGCGGCTCGGTGCGCGCGTAGGCGTCGCGCAGGTGCACGGGCGCCGCGCGGCGGCCGCGCATCCGGATGTTGACCAGCTCCACGACCAGCGAGAAGGCCATCGCGAAGTAGATGTAGCCCTTGGGCACGTGGTGGTCGAAGCCGTCCGCGATCAGCACCACGCCGACCACCAGCAGGAACGACAGCGCCAGCATCTTGAGCGTCGGGTGGTTCGACACGACCTCGCCGATCGCCCTGGCGAAGAGCATCATCAGCCCCACCGACACCATGACCGCCGCGATCATCACCTCGACGCGCTCGACCATGCCCACCGCCGTGATGATCGAGTCGAGCGAGAAGATCAGGTCGACGATGATGATCTGCAGGATGACCGCGCCGAAGGTGGCCTCGACCGCGCTGGAGGCTTCACCCTCTTCGCCTTCGAGCAGCTGGTGGACCTCCTTGGTGCTCTTCCAGACCAGGAACAGCCCGCCCAGGATCAGGATCAGGTCGCGCCCGGAGAGTTCCTGCGACGTGACCGTGAACAGCGGCTCGGTCAGTCCGACCAGCCAGGACAGCGTCAGCAGCAGCCCGATCCGCATGAACATCGCCAGGAACAGGCCGATCCGGCGCGCGGTCTCGCGCCGGTCGGCCGGCAGCTTGTCGACCAGGATCGAGATGAAGATGATGTTGTCGATCCCGAGCACCAGCTCCAGCGCGGTCAGGGTGAAGAAAGCGATCCAGACCTGCGGGTCGGCGAGCAATTCGAGCATCGGTTTTGATCTGCGACAGAAATCGGCGGCGGAATTCCGTAAACTGCCCTTAGAAGCCGAACAGGTCAAGGTGGAGTGACGATGTCCGACAACGCGCTTGCCCGACTGCAGCTGCCCCGCCGTGCAATGGCACTGGTGCTCGCGGGCGGGCGCGGCAGCCGGCTGCACCAGCTGACCGACATCCGCGCCAAGCCGGCCGTCTATTTCGGCGGCAAGTTCCGGATCGTCGATTTCGCGCTGTCCAACTGCCTGAACTCGGGCATCCGGCGCATTGCGGTGCTCACGCAGTACAAGTCGCACAGCCTGCTGCGGCACATCCAGCGCGGCTGGGGATTCCTGAAGTCCGAGATGAACGAGTTCGTCGACCTGCTGCCGGCGCAGCAGCGCATCGACGAGGCGTCGTGGTACCGGGGCACGGCGGACGCGGTGTACCAGAACCTCGACATCATCCGGCACCACCGGCCCGAATACATCCTGGTGCTGGCCGGCGACCACGTATACAAGATGGATTACGCGCGGATGCTGGTGCACCACGTGGAGCATGGCGCACCGTGCACGGTCGGCTGCATCGAGGTGCCGCTGGCCGAGGCGTCGTCGTTCGGGGTGATGGGCGTCGACACGGACCACCGGATCGTCGACTTCACCGAGAAGCCCGCCTCGCCCACGCCGATGCCGGGCCGCCCCGACGTCGCGCTGGCCAGCATGGGCATCTACCTGTTCGACGCCGAGTTCCTGTACGACGAGTTGCCGCGGCACGTCGCGACGCCCGGCACGCAGCACGACTTCGGCCGCGACGTGATCCCGTCGCTGGTCGAGGGGGGCCGCGCGGTGGCCCATCCGTTCGGGCTCAGCTGCATCGCCGATGCCCAGGGCAAGCCGCCGTACTGGCGCGACGTCGGCACGCTGGACGCCTACTGGGAGGCGAACATCGACCTGACGGCGACCGACCCGCAGCTGAACCTGTACGACACCCAGTGGCCCATCTGGACCTACCAGGAGCAGCTGCCGCCGGCCAAGTTCGTGCACAACGCCGGCGACCGGCGCGGCATGGCGATCGAATCGATGGTTTCGGGCGGGTGCATCATCTCGGGCCAGCTCGATCGCTCGCTGCTGTTCTCGAGCTGCCGCGTGCACTCGTTCGCGAAGGTCGCCTGGTCGGTGCTGCTGCCCGACGTGCAGGTGGGTCGGGGCGCGCACCTGACGCGGGCCATCCTCGACCGCGGCTGCCGGATTCCCGACGGCATGGTGATCGGCGAGGACCCTGAAGACGATGCACGCCGCTTCCACCGCACCGACAGCGGCATCACGCTGGTCACGCCGTCGATGCTCGAGCGCCTGGCGGCATGACGCCGTTGCGGGTCCTGCACGCCACGGCGGAGCTGTATCCGCTGGTCAAGACCGGCGGGCTCGCCGACGTGACGGGCGCGCTGCCCGCCGCGCAGGCGGCGCTCGGGCTGGACGTGCGGGTGCTCCTGCCGGGTCTGCCGGGCGTGCACGCCGGCATGCCGGCGCTGCACGAGGTCGCGCGTCTCGGGCCCGCGTTCGGCGCGGCCCGCGTCGCACTGCTGCAGGGTCGCCTGCCCGGCAGCGACGTGACCGCGTACGTGATCGATGCCCCGTGGCTGTACGCGCGCAACGGCAACCCCTACGTGCGCGCGGACGGCTCGGAGTGGCCCGACAACCACCGCCGCTTCGGGCTGCTGTCGTGGGTCGGCGCGCAGCTCGCAGCCGGAGGCCTGGACCCGGCGTGGAGCCCCGACGTCGTGCACGCGCACGACTGGCACGCGGCGCTGACGCCGGCCTACCTGGCCTCGCAGCCGGCCGCGCGCGCCGCCAGCGTGTTCACGATCCACAACCTGGCCTACCAGGGCCGCTTCGAACACGACCTGTTCCCCGAACTGGGGTTGCCGCCGTGGATGGCCAGCCTGGCCGGGATCGAGTTCCACGGCGAGCTGCGCTTCATGAAGGCCGGGCTGGTCTTCGCCGACCGGATCACCACCGTCAGCCCGACCTATGCGCAGGAAATCCTGGGCCCCGAGCACGGCCATCAGCTCGACGGGGTGCTCGCGCCGCGGCGCGAGCGCCTCTCGGGCATCGTCAACGGGATCGACGACGCGGTGTGGAACCCCGCGACCGACCGCGCGCTGGCCGCGCGCTACGACGCGCGGCGCCCGGCGGGCAAGGCGGCGTGCAAGCGAGCGCTGCAGCGCGAGTTCAAGCTGACCGAGGCCGCCGACGCGCCGCTGTTCGGCATCGTCAGCCGGCTGAGCCACCAGAAGGGTCTGGACCTGCTGCTCGATGCACTGCCTGCGCTGCTGCAGGCCGGCGGGCAGATCGCGCTGCTGGGCACCGGCGACGCCGCGATCGAGCACGCGTTTCGCAACGCCGCGACGGCGCTGGCCGGCTCGGTCGGCGTGCAGATCGGCTACGACGAGTCGCTGGCGCACCGGATCATCGCGGGGGCCGACCTGATCGTCGTGCCGTCGCGATTCGAGCCCTGCGGGCTGACCCAGCTCTACGGGCTGCGCTACGGCACGCTGCCGCTGGTGCGGCGCACCGGCGGCCTGGCCGACACCGTGACCGATGCCGACGCCCCGGACGGCACCGGCTTCGTGTTCGAACACGCCGACGCGGGCGCGCTGAGCTGGACGATCGGCCGCGCCGCGCAGGCCTTTCGCGACACCGCCGGCTGGCGCCGGATGATGGCGACCGCGATGGCGCAGGACTGGTCGTGGCGCGGCCCCGCGGCCGCATACCACGCCCTGTACCAGGAGATCGCCCGCGACCCGCAGGCGGCCTGACGCAGGCGCCGGGCCCCGCCGCGCCGGACCGACTGACCGGA
>CAYGZN010000349.1:0-3706 GCA_964354355.1 uncultured Burkholderiaceae bacterium
CGGGCCGCAAGAACGCGTTCCCGGCCGCGGGCCGGATTTCGGCCGACTACTACTGCATGGACGGCACGATCCCGCGCAAGAACCTCGGCCGCGTGCTGGCGGCCATCGCGCAGATGGAGCAGACCTACGCGCTGCGCTGCATGAACGTGTTCCACGCCGGCGACGGCAACCTGCACCCGCTGATCCTGTTCGACGCGAACGTGCCGGGCGAGTGGGAGCGGGCCGACCGGTTCGGCGCCGACATCCTGGAGCTGTGCGTGGAGCTCGGCGGCACCGTCACCGGCGAGCACGGCGTCGGCATCGAGAAGATCAACTCGATGTGCGTGCAGTTCTCGCCGGCCGAGCGCTCGGCGTTCTTCGCACTGAAGCGCGCGTTCGACGCGCCGGGGTTGCTGAACCCCGGCAAGGGGATCCCCACGCTGGCGCGCTGCGCCGAGTACGGCAAGATGCACGTGCGCGCCGGGCAGCTGCCGTTTCCCGACATCCCGCGGTTCTGATCGGCGGCCGATGCACACTGCGCTTGCGATCGTGCGCGACCAGGTCCGGGCAGCCCACGCCGAAGGGCTCGGGCTGCAGCTGCGCGGCGGCGGCACGAAGGATTTCTACGGCGAACCGCCCGCCGGGGAGCTGCTCGATCTGCGCGGCCATGCCGGCATCGTCAGCTACGAACCGACCGAGCTCGTCGTGACCGCGCGCTGTGGCACGCCGCTGCAGGAACTCGAGCAGGCGCTGCGCGCGCAGCGCCAGTTCCTGCCGTTCGAGCCGCCGCACTTCGGCCCGGGCGCGACGGTCGGCGGCGCGGTGGCCAGCGGGCTGTCCGGCCCGCGCCGCGCCAGCGCGGGCGCGGTGCGCGACTTCGTGCTGGGTGCGGTGCTGATGGACGTGCACGGCGAGCTGCTGCATTTCGGCGGGCAGGTGATGAAGAACGTCGCGGGCTACGACGTGTCGCGGCTGCTGGCGGGCTCGCTGGGAATCCTGGGGCCGATCGTCGAGGTGTCGCTGAAGGTGCTGCCGCTGCCGCCGGTCGAGGTGACGCTGCAGATGCCGATGAGCCTGCAGGAGGCGCTGCCGCTGCTCAATCGGTGGGCTGGCCAGCCGCTGCCGATTTCGGCGAGCGCGTTCCAGGATGGGACCCTGGCGCTTCGCCTGTCCGGGGCGCGGGCGGCCGTCGAGGCCGCCGCCACGCGCATCGCCGCCGAGCGCGGCGCGCGCCGCGTCGAGGCGCAGCAGGCGGACGCCTCCTGGGCCGGGCTGCGCGACCACACGCTGCCGTTCTTCGACGGCGAGCAGCCACTGTGGCGGCTGTCGCTGCCGTCGACCGCCCCGGCGTTCGAGTTCCCGGGCCGCCAGCTGATCGAATGGGGCGGGGCGCTGCGCTGGTTCAAGACCGACGTCGACGCGCAGATCGTGCGCCAGGCCGCCGCCAACGTGGGCGGCAGCGCGACGCTGTTCAGGGCGCGCAGCCGTTTGCCCGGGGTGTTCGCGTCACCGCCGGCGGCGAACCTGGCGCTGCACCGGCGCATCAAGCGCGAGTTCGACCCGCGCGGCATCTTCAATCCCGGGCGCCTGTTCCCCGGCTTGTGACGCATGGAAACCCACCTGGCCGACTGGCTCGAGGCAACACCCGACGGGATCGCGGCCGAGTCGATCCTGCGCAGCTGCGTGCACTGCGGGTTCTGCACGGCGACCTGCCCGACCTACCAGCTGCTCGGCGACGAGCTGGACGGCCCGCGCGGGCGGATCTACCTGATGAAGCAGGTGATGGAAGGCGCGACGCCGACGCAGGCGACGCAGCTGCACCTGGACCGCTGCCTGACCTGCCGCAGCTGCGAGAGCACGTGCCCGTCCGGCGTGCGCTACGGCGAGCTGCTGGACATCGGGCGACAGCTCGTCGATCAGCGTGTGCGCCGCCCGCTGGGGCAGCGCCTGCTGCGCGCCGCGCTGCGCGAAGGCATGACGCGGCGCTGGCTGTTCGATCCGGCGATGCGCGTCGGGCAGGCCGTGCGCCCGCTGCTGCCCGCGGCGCTGCGGGCCAAGGTGCCGGCCCGGCGCGAGCCGGGCCCGCTGCCGGCGCGCCAGCACCGTCGCAAGGTGCTGCTGCCGCCGGGCTGCGTGCAGCCGGCGATGATGCCGCGAATCGACGCGGCGACGGTCAGGGTGCTCGATGCGCTGCAGATCGAATCGGTCACCGCGCCGGGATCGGGCTGCTGCGGGGCGCTGCGCTACCACCTGAACGATCACGACGGCGGCCTGGCCGATGCGCGGCGCAACATCGACGCCTGGTGGCCCGGGATCGAGCGGGGCGACGTCGAGGCCATCGTCGTCAACGCGTCGGGCTGCGGCGCGATGATCAAGGACTACGGACACCTGCTGCGCGAGGATTCCCACTATCGCGACAAGGCCGCGCGCGTGTCCGGGCTGACCCGCGACCTGGCGGAGTTCCTGCCGGCGCACGCCGACGCGCTGCGCGCGCGCATGCCTCCCGCCGCGGGGCAGCCGCCGCGCGTCGTGTTCCACCCGCCTTGCACGCTGCAGCACGGCCAGCAGGTGCGCGGCGCCGTCGAGGGGCTGCTCGCATCGCTCGGCGTGCCGGTGCTGCCCGTGGCCGACGCGCACCTGTGCTGCGGGTCGGCGGGCACGTACTCGGTGCTGCAGCCGCAGCTGTCGCAGCAGTTGCGCGCGCGCAAGCTGATGCAGCTGCAGCAGCACGGGCCCGCGATGATCCTGTCGGCCAACATCGGCTGCCTCGCGCACCTGCAGTCCGGCACCGACACGCCGGTGCGCCACTGGATCGAGTGGCTCGACGACGCCCTCACGCCCCCGGCCTGACACCGATGCCCACCGATGTCAATGCCCCGCGGGCTCGCCCGAACGGGTGAGTCGCGCACATCGCCCGCGCGCAACGACCTGGATCGCGCGATTCCGGCACCCCGCCGGGGTATGATGAGAGCAGCTGTCATGCACACGATTCACCCACTCCCCGATCCCGATCCCGATCCCGCCACGCTGTCCGCGCAGCCAGCCCTCGCGCCGGCCGACGCGTCGAGCGCGCCGCCCGTCGCAGCGACTGAACCGCCGGACGCAGCGACCGCGTTGCGGGGTGCCGCGACCGCGCCGTCGCCGGCAGGGCATCCGCGGATCTTCCTGCTTGTGTCGGCCCTGCTGGTCGGCGACGCGGTGCTGATCCTGGCCGACGTGCGCGCCGCCCCCGACTGGCTGGCGTTTCTCGAATGCCTGGTGGCCGCCGTGCTCGGCCTGCGGGTGTTCAGGCAGCTGGCCGAAGCCACCCCCGACACGCAGGCGCCGCCGCCCATCCCGGCCACCGCACAGGTGCCCGCGGCCGGGATGCAGCCGGCCGACACGCATCCGGCCGTGCCGCATCCGGCCCCCACGACGCGCGCCGCCTGAATCGTTCCGGTCCGCCGTGACCCTGCTGGTGCGACTGCCGAACTGGGTCGGCGACGTCTGCATGGCGCTGCCCGCACTGCGGGGACTGTCCGGTCAGGGGTTGGCGCTGCGCCTGTTCGGCAGGCCCTGGGCGGCCGATCTGCTGGCCGGCCACCCGTGGCCGGTCGACGGCCTGCCCGCGGGGGTGCGCGCCGGCGCGGCGGCTGTGCGTGCGTGCGGCATCGATCGCGGCCTGCTGTTCCCCAACTCGTTCTCGAGCGCGTGGACGTTCCGCCTGGGTGGCTTGCGGGCAATCGGC
>CAYGZN010000350.1:0-3689 GCA_964354355.1 uncultured Burkholderiaceae bacterium
GGCGCGCGACGTCGCCGACGCGGTGGGTCTGGGCGTGGAGCTCGCCATCGTCATCGGCGGCGGCAACATCTTTCGCGGGCTGGCCCCGGGCGCCTCGGGCATGGATCGGGCCACCGCCGACTACATGGGCATGCTGGCCACCGTGATGAACGCGCTGGCGCTGCAGGACGCGCGGCGCGCGGCCGGCGTGCCGGCGCGGGTCCAGTCGGCGCTGAAGATCGAGCAGGTCGTCGAGCCCTACATCCGTCCCAAGGCCTTGCGCTACCTCGAAGAGGGCAAGGTGGTCATCTTCGCGGCGGGCACCGGCAACCCGTTCTTCACCACCGACACCGCGGCTGCGCTGCGGGGTGCCGAGATCGGCGCCGAGGTCGTGCTCAAGGCGACCAAGGTCGACGGCATCTACACGGCCGACCCGCTGAAGGACAAGACCGCGACGCGCTACCGGTCGATCAGCTTCGACGAGGCGATCAGCCGCAACCTCAAGGTGATGGACGCGACCGCGTTCGCGCTGTGCCGCGACCAGAAGCTGCCGATCAACGTGTTCTCGATCTTCAAGGAGGGCGCGCTGGTGCGCTTGCTGCTCGGCGAGGACGAGGGCACCATCGTCCACGTCTGAGCGCGCCCGGCACAGCCCGCACGCGACTGACCCTCCGGAGACCCCGCGATGAGCATCGTCGACATCAGGAAGTCCACCGAGCAGAAGATGCAGAAGTCGGTGGACGCGCTCAAGGTCAACCTGTCCAAGATCCGCACCGGGCGGGCGCACGCCGGCATCCTCGACCACGTCCAGGTCGACTACTACGGCAGCATGGTGCCGATCAGCCAGGTGGCCAACGTCACGCTGATCGACGCGCGCACGATCGGCGTGTCGCCGTGGGAAAAGAAGATGGCGCAGGCGATCGACAAGGCGATCCGCGAGTCGGACCTGGGCCTGAATCCGACGATGATCGGCGAGCTGATCCGGGTCCCGATGCCGCCGCTGTCCGAAGAGCGTCGCCGCGAGCTGACCAAGGTCGTCAAGTCCGAAGGCGAGGACGCCCGGATCGCGATCCGCAACCTGCGCCGCGACGCCAACGCCCACCTGAAGGACCTGCTCAAGCACAAGAGCGTGTCCGAGGACGAGGAGCGCCGCGCGCAGGACGACATCCAGAAGCTGACCGACCGGTTCGTCACCGAGGTCGACAAGATGCTGCAGGTCAAGGAACAGGAGATCATGACGGTCTGAGGCGCGCGGGCCCCGTCGCCCCGTCCCGAGTCCGCCCACGCTCCATGCCGCATCTGAGCTCCACTGAGTCCGTCCCCGAAACCGGCGGCGTCCCGACGCATGTCGCGATCATCATGGACGGCAACGGCCGCTGGGCGACCGCGCGCCGGTTGCCGCGCGTGGCCGGTCACCGCAAGGGCGTCGAGGCGGTGCGCCGAACCGTCGAGGCGTGCGCGAAGCGGGGCGTGAGCTACCTGACGCTGTTCGCCTTCAGTTCGGAGAACTGGCGCAGGCCCGCCGACGAGGTGTCGCTGCTGATGCGCCTGTTCATCAGCGCGCTCGAGCGCGAGATCGTGCAGCTGCGCGCCAACGGCATCCGGCTGCGGGTCGCCGGCGAGCTGGGCGCCTTCGAGCCGCGGATCCAGACGCTGGTTGCGCAGGGCCAGGAGCGCACCGCCGGCAACACGCGCATGACGCTGACGATCTGCGCCAACTACGGAGGGCGCTGGGACATCATGCAGGCAATGCGCGCGATGCTGACGGCGCGGCCGGACCTGGCCGCCCGGCCCGATCTGATCGCCGAGGCCGACCTGACGCCGCACCTGGCGATGAGCCACGCGCCCGAGCCCGACCTGTTCATCCGCACCGGCGGCGAGCAGCGCATCAGCAACTTCCTGCTGTGGCAGCTCGCCTACACCGAGCTGTACTTCACCGACGCATTCTGGCCCGACTTCGACGAACGCGAGCTCGACCGCGCGATCGAGTCCTTCCGTTCACGCGAGCGGCGCTTCGGTCGCACGAGCGCGCAGGTCACGGCCACGCTCGAGACGCCCGCGGCCGGCTGAGATCGCCGCGATGCTCGCCCAGCGGGTCGTCACGGCAGTCGTGCTGCTGGCCATCCTGGTGCCGGCGATCTTCCTGGCGCCACCCTGGGGCTGGGGGCTGGTGTCGCTGGCGCTGCTGACGGTGGCGGGCTTCGAATGGGGCCGGCTGGTCGGTTCGCGGGCCAGCGCCTGGGCGATGGGCCTGGGGCTCGGTGGCGGCGGCCTGCTGTACCTGTGGGCGCGCGTGAGTGCCGACGCGGCCCACGCCCCGCACTGGGTCGTGTGGCTGGCAGGTGCGGGCCTGCTGTTCTGGCTGCTGGTCGCGCCACGCTCGCTGGCCCGGGTCGAGCGCATCGGCCCGGTGCGGGCCATCGGGGTGCTCGTGCTGGCCTGCTGCTGGATCGCGCTGTACGAGTTGCGCCTGCACGGCAGCCTGATGCTGGTGTCGTGCATGGCGATCATCTGGCTGGCCGACATCGGCGCGTATTTCTCGGGCCGCCGCTTCGGCCGGCGCAAGCTGGCCCCGAGGGTCAGCCCCAATAAGAGCTGGGAGGGCGTGGTCGGCGGCATGGCGCTGGTGCTGGCGGCGGCCGCGCTGGTCGGCGCGGCCTGGCCGACGCACGGCGTGTTCTCCAACTGGCTCGGCGCCCGGGTGGGTGGCGCCGGGGCGGCGGCGCTGCTGCTGGCCATCGCCGCGCTCAGCGTGGTCGGCGACCTGTACGAGTCGCTGCTCAAGCGCCTGGCGGGGGTCAAGGACAGCGGCTGGGTGCTTCCGGGCCACGGCGGCGTGCTCGACCGGATCGACGCGCTGATCCCGACGATGCCCGGCTGCCTGCTCCTGCTGGAACTGCTGCGATAATCCATCCATGAAGCGTCTCACGATCCTGGGCGCGACCGGCTCGATCGGCGAGAGCACGCTCGATGTGGTTGCCCGCCACCCGGACCGCTACCGCGTGTTCGCGCTGACCGCGCACCGCAACCACGCCCGCCTGTTCGAGCAGTGCCAGCGGTTCAGCCCGCGCTACGCGGTGCTCGAGGACGCCGGCGCAGCCGACGCGCTGCAGCGCGAGCTCGCGCGTCACGGCAGCCCGACACGGGTCCTGTCGGGCAGCGAGGCGATGGCGCAGGTGGCGTCCTGCGACGGCGTCGACATGGTGATGGCGGCGATCGTCGGCGCGGCGGGGCTTGCGTCCACGCTGGCCGCGGCGCGTGCCGGCAAGACGTTGCTGCTGGCCAACAAGGAAGCGATCGTGATGGCCGGGCCGGTGTTCCTGGCGGCCGCCCGCGCGGGCGGCGCGACCGTGCTGCCGATCGACAGCGAGCACAACGCCGTGTTCCAGTGCCTGCCGGGCCGCCATGCGCCCGGCGCCGCACAGGCGGGGGTCCGACGGATCGTGCTGACCGCATCGGGCGGGCCGTTTCGCGGGCTGTCGCTCGCGCAGATGGCCGGCGTCACGCCCGAGCAGGCCTGCGCCCACCCGAACTGGCGGATGGGGCGCAAGATATCGGTCGATTCGGCCACGATGATGAACAAGGGGCTCGAGCTGATCGAGGCCCATCACCTCTGTCAGATGCCGCCGCAGGACATCGACGTGTTCGTCCATGCGCAGTCGATCGTTCACGGCATCGTCGAGTTTCGCGACGGGTCGTTCATCGCCCAG
>CAYGZN010000351.1:0-3689 GCA_964354355.1 uncultured Burkholderiaceae bacterium
CCGGCGCCGCCGACGCGGGATTCCAGCTCACGTTCTTCCGATCCCGCACCGGGCACGGCGACGCCAACCCGAGCCGCTTCGCGCCCCGCCAGCTGGTGCTTGCGCACGCGGCGCTTGCACTGCCCGAGCGCGCCCGGCTGCTGCACGACCAGCGTGCCGCGCGCGCCGGGTTCGACCTGGCGCAGGCGCAGACCGATGACACCCGTGTGTGGATCGGGCTCGGCCCCGAAGCCTGGCGCCTGGAGCGCGATCCGGGCACCGACCGTTACCGCGCGTCGCTACGCGCGCGCGCGTTCGCGCTGGCGCTGGAGCTGGCGCCCGACGGGCCTCCCGTGCTGCAGGGCGCAGGCGGCTTCTCCCGCAAGGGCCAGGGGCCGCGGCAGGCCAGCCACTACTACAGCCGCCCGCAGCTGGCCGTGACGGGGTCGCTGACCGTGGACGGCGCCGAGGCGGCCGTCTCGGGACGTGCGTGGTTCGACCACGAGTGGTCCAGCGAGATCCTCGATGCGCGCGCCGGTGGCTGGGACTGGGTCGGGCTGAACCTGGACGACGGCTCGGCGCTGATGGCCTTTCGCATCCGCGACCGCAGCGGCGGCGAGCTGTGGCGCGACGCGTCGCTGCGCGATGCGCAGGGCACGCTGCACACCGGCCTGGTCCCGCGGTTCGAGCCGCGGCGGATCTGGCAGTCCGCGCGCACCAACGCGCGCTATCCGGTCCGGATGCGGCTGCAGGTCGGTCCGCTCGACCTGGAGCTGCAGCCGCTGATCGACGACCAGGAGCTCGACGCCCGTGCCAGCACCGGCATCGTCTACTGGGAGGGTGCGGTCACCGCGCTCGAGAACGGCCGACGCATCGGGCGCGGCTACCTCGAGCTGACCGGATACGCCGGCGCCGTTCGCCTGTGACGACCCGCCGGCCCGCGCCGGCCGGCCTCGTGGGACGGGCGGCCTCGACCGCGTGGGCTCAGCGCGCCAGCCAGCCCGCCAGCATGCGGTCCATCGTCGCGGCGTGCTGCGGAAACCACTCGGCCAGCGCCGCGACCAGCTGCCGGCCTAGCGCGACGTCGCCCGCTGCCACGCGCTCGCGCACCGCCACGGCCGTCTCCAGCACGTTGCGGTGCTCGGCTTCGTGACAGCCGACCGGCGGGAAGCCGCTGTCGGCCATCCAGGTCGACTCCTGCGCGAAGTGTGCCTCGGTGTGGGCAACGAAAGCGTCCAGCGCGCTCAGGAAGCCGCTGTCGTGGACGCGCATCAGCGCGTCCACGTGCGCGACGAACTCGCGGTGGGTGTCGTCCATCGACGCGTGGCCCAGCGCGTACGCCTCGCACCAGGCGTAGCGCTCGGCGGGCGCTGCGGCCCCCACTCAGGCCCGCCGCATGCCGAAGCGCGCCAGCAGCTGCTCGACCCGCAGGGCCGCGCGGGCCTGCACACCGGGCGGCAGGCGGCGCACCAGGAACGGCACCCCGACCATCAGCAGCGCCACGTCGTCGGCCCAGCCGAACAGCAGCGCGACGTCCGGCAGCAGGTCGATCGGGCTGAGCGTGTACGCGACCAGCAGCAGGATGCCGGCCTTGACCGCCATCGGCGTTTCGGGGTCGCGCAACGCGAACAGCAGCACCAGGCCCTGACGCCAGACCGCCTTGAAGAACCGCCGCATCCGCAGCATCCACATCGTCGGGACTCCTTGTACCAGACCCTCGCGGGCTCAGCGCACCAGCTGGTTGATTTCGATGATCGGCAACAGCACCGCCAGCACGATCATGAGGACGATACCGCCCATTATCAAGATCAGCAGCGGCTCGAGCAGCGTGGTCAGCGTCAGCGTGCGCCGCTCGACCTCCTGAGACAGGGTCTTCGCCGTGCGATCGAGCATCTCCGGCAGGTTGCCGGTGGCCTCGCCGCTGGCGATCATGTGGACCATCACCGGCGGAAACTGGGCGCCGGCGGCCAGCGCCCGCGCCAGCGTCGAGCCCTCGCGCACCCGCGCGATCGCGTCGACGACGTTCGCGCGCAGCGCGTCGTTGGTCAGCGTCTGGGCGCCCGCGTCCAGCGCGCGGATCAGCGGCACGCCGCTGCTGGTCAGGATGGCCAGCGTCGAAGCGAAGCGCGCGGTGTTCACGCCGCGGATCAGCCGCCCGAACAGCGGCAGCGCCAGCAGCCGCTGGTGCCACTGCAGGCGCACGGTCGGGCTCCTGAGCGTCCAGCGCCAGGCGGCGACGGCCGCGGCCACGGCGATCGCCACCAGCCAGCCCCAGTGCCGCACGAAATCCGACACGGCGATCAGCATGACCGTCAGCAGCGGCAGCTTCTGCTTGGTCTGCGCGAACACGCCGACCACCTGCGGCACCACGTAGGTGAGCAGCGCCACGATCACGGCCAGCGCCACCAGCGTGACGATCGCCGGATACGTGAAGGCCAGCGTCACGCGCTGCGTGAGCGCGGTGCGCGACTCGACGTAGTCCGCCAGACGCGCCATCACCTGCGCCAGGTCGCCCGACTGCTCGCCCGCGGACACGAGCGCGCGATAGACGTCCGGGAAGTCGCGCGGGAACTTGGCCATCGACGCCGCCAGCGTCTGGCCGCCGACCACGTCGGCGCGGACCGCGGCGAAGCGGTCGCGCACGACCACGCGGTCGGCCTGCTCGATCACGGCGGCCAGCGCGCGTTCCAGCGGCAGCCGCGCCGACAGCAGGCTGGCCAGCTGGCGGGTCGCCAGCGCGAGGTCCATGTCGCGCAGCCGGCGGCCGATCGCCACCGAACCGTGCCCGGACGGCCGGTCCTCGAGCGGCGCAACGTCGATCGGCGTCAGCCCGCGGTCGCGCAGCACGCCGCGGGCCTGGCGCGGCGAGTCGGCATCGACGATGCCGCGCTCGATCTTGCCGGCGGCGGTCGCCGCCTCGAAGCGGTAGGCCGGCACGACGCTCAGTCGCGGGTGACCCGCACGACCTCGTCCAGCGACGTGACCCCCGAGTGCACCCAGCGCTGGCCGTCGTCGCGCATCGACATCATGCCGTTGCGCGCGGCAGCAGCGCGGATCTCGGCCTCGCCCGCATGGCCGTGGATCAGCGCGCGGATCTCGTCGTCGACGACCAGCAGCTCGTAGATGCCGGTGCGGCCGGCAAAGCCGGTCTTGTTGCACGCCAGGCAGCCGACCGCGCGCCAGCCCTTCGAGATGGGGTCGGGCTGGCGGCACTGCGGGCACAGCCGGCGCACCAGCCGCTGCGCGCCGATGCCCAGCATGCTCGACGACAGCAGGAACGGCTCGACGCCCATGTCGATAAGCCGCGTGATGGCGGACGCCGCGTCGTTGGTGTGCAGCGTCGCCAGCACCAGGTGCCCGGTCAGCGACGCCTGCACCGCGATCTGCGCGGTCTCCAGGTCGCGGATCTCGCCGATCATGATCACGTCGGGGTCCTGGCGCAGGATCGAGCGCAGCGCCTTGGCGAAGGTCATGTCGATGCGGGCATTGACCTGGGTCTGGCCGATCCCTTCCAGGTCGTACTCGATCGGGTCCTCGACGGTCATCACGTTGGTCGAGGTCGAGTCGATGCGCGCCAGCGCCGCGTACAGCGTCGTCGTCTTGCCCGAGCCGGTCGGCCCGGTGACCAGCACCATGCCGTACGGCTGACGCACCAGACGGTCGAACTGGTCGAGCGTCGGCTGGCTCAGGCCCAGCTTGCCCAGGTCCAG
>CAYGZN010000352.1:0-3689 GCA_964354355.1 uncultured Burkholderiaceae bacterium
CAGGCCGACACGGCCACCCCGGTGACCACGGCTGCGACCGCCACCAGCCGGCGCTTGAGGCGCTCGACGTCCACGCCCAGGTGGCCGGCGTCGGCGTCGCCCAGCAGCAGCGCGTTCAGCGGCCGGGCCCGGCCGCGCAGCGCCCACACCCCGGCCACCAGCGCGCCGCACACCGCCAGCGCACTGCCCCAACCCGCACCCGACAGGCTGCCGAAGGTCCAGAAGGTCAGGCCGCGCAGCTGGCGGTCGTCGGCCAGCTGCGCCAGAAAGCCGATCGCGGCCCCGGCCAGCGCGTTGATCGCGATGCCCGCCAGCAGCATCGTCGCCGCGTCGAGCCGGCTGCCGACGCGTGCGACGCGCACGACCAGCGCAACGGCCAGCCAGCCCCCCGCACACGCGGCGATCGGAGCCGCGACCGACTGCGCCCACACGGCCGCGGACGGTCCTGCGGCCACCGACCCCGCGGCCGCATACCCCGCCGTCGCGGACCCCGCCGCCGCGGAGCCCTCCGCCACGGACCCCGACAGCAGCGCCGCACCGAGCACCGTCGTGGTCGCCGCCGCAACGGCCGCGCCCGCCGACACGCCGATCAGCGCCGGATCCGCCAGCGGGTTGCGGAACAGCGCCTGCATCGTCGCGCCGGCCAGCGCCAGGCCCGCGCCGCAGGCCATCGCGAGCAGCACGCGGGGCAGGCGCAGCGACACCACCGCCGTCTCGGCCAGCGACTGCGGCGCCGGCGCGCCGATGCCGGCCCACCGCGCCAGCCCGCGAAGCAGCACCGCCGCCAGCTCGCCCGGGGCCAGCGCAACGCTGCCCGAGCCGAGCGCCAGCCAGGCGAGCGCGGCCAGCAGCAGCGACACGGTGATCAGCGCGCGGCGGGGTTGCATGCGCAGGGTCATGGCGAAGTCAGTCGGATGCCGGGGGAAGGGCTGCGGAAGATCGGGTAGTGTATCGAGCCGTCACCTGCGAACCCGAAAGGATCGGCCCGATGAGCACCGAGTCCGTCTGCGCGCTGGACGCGCTGGAACTGTCCCGACTGATCCACCGGCGCGAATTGTCCTGCCGCGAGGTGATGCAGGCGCACCTGGCGCGGATCGACGCGCTCAACCCGACCTACAACGCGATCGTGTCGCTGCGCGAGCCGGGCGCGCTGCTGGCCGATGCCGACGCGTGCGACGCACAGCTCGCCCGCGGCGAGTCGCGCGGCTGGATGCACGGGTTCCCGCACGCAGTGAAGGACCTGTCGAACACCGCCGGCATCCGAACGACGTCGGGGTCGCCGCTGTTTCGCGACTTCGTGCCCGAGGCCGACTCGCTGCTCGTGCAGCGGCTCAAGGCGGCCGGCGCGATCGTCATCGGCAAGACCAACACGCCCGAGTGGGGGCTGGGTTCGCAGACGTACAACCCGGTGTTCGGCGTGACGCGCAACGCGTACGACCCCACGAAGACCTGCGGCGGCTCCAGCGGCGGCGCGGCGGTCGCGCTGGCGCTGCGCATGGTGCCGGTGGCCGACGGCAGCGACATGGGCGGCTCGCTGCGCAACCCGGCCGGGTTCGCCAACGTGTTCGGTTTCAGGCCGTCGGAGGGCCGCGTGCCGACGTTTCCGGCCGAGGACGTGTTCTTCAGCGCGCTCGGCTACGCCGGACCGATGGCGCGCAGCGTGCCGGACCTGGCCGCGCTGCTGGCCACCATCGCGGGGCCCGACCCGCGCACGCCGCTGGCGCTGGGCGACCCGGTGGCGGCGTTCACCGCCCCGCTCGAGCGCGACCCCGGGCAATGGCGCTCGGTGCGCATCGGCTGGCTGGGCGACTACGGCGGCCACCTGCCGCTGGAGCCGGGCGTGCTCGAGATGTCCGAACGCGCGCTGAAGGACCTGGCCGGCCTCGGCTGCGCAGTCGAGCCCACGCCGCTGGGATTCGACCCCGAGCGCGTGTGGCAGAGCTTTCGGGTGCTGCGCCACATGATGATCGGCGGCAAGCTCAAGCCGCTGTGGGACGACCCGGCCAAGCGCGCGCTGATCAAGCCCGAGGCGCAGTGGGAGGTCGAGCAGGCGCTCGCCCTGGACGCGATCGACGTCTACCGGGCGTCGGCGTCGCGCACCGCCTGGTACCAGCACGTGCTGACGCTGTTCGAGCGCTACGACTTCCTGGCGCTGCCGACCGCGCAGTTCTTCCCGTTCGCCGCCGAGATGGCCTGGCCCTCGGAACTGGCGGGCCGCAAGATGGACAGCTACCACCGGTGGATGGAAGTGGTGGTCGGCGTGACGCTGGCCGGCGTGCCGGCGATCAGCGTGCCGGCAGGCTTCGACGCGCGCGGCCTGCCGATGGGCATCCAGCTGGTCGGGCCGCCGCGCGGCGAGCTCGCCGTGCTGCAGCTCGCGCACGCCTACGACGTCGCGACGCAGTGGGTTCGGCGCCGGCAGCCGGCAGCCCTGTCGCAGCGCTGAGCCACGGCGGACTCAGGCTGCGGCGTCGTTCGACAGCAGGTCGGACAGCGCGCAGGCAACGACCTGCGTCGCGCGGCGCAGGTCCTCGAGCAGCAGGTTCTCGTCGGGCTTCTTGGCGTTGGCCTCGAGGATCGTTCGCGGCCCCGCGCCGTACATGACGATCGGCACGCCCGCCTCGCCGTACAGCCGGGCGTCCGAGTACAGCGGCACGCCGCGCGCCTCGATCGGCACGCCGAAGATGCGCGCCGCGTGGCGCTGCAGCGGCGCCACCAGCCGCTCGTGTCCGGGCAGCGGCCGAAGCGCGCGGGCCAGCAGCGTGCGGCGCACGTCGACGCGGATGCCCTCGCGGCCGGCGACCGCGCCGGCGATCAGCGTGCGCAGCGCCGCCTCGACGCTCGCCGGGTCCTCCTCCGGAATCATCCGCCGGTCCATCCTGAACACGATGCGGTCCGGCACGACGTTGGTGTTGATGCCGCCCGAGATCAGCCCGACCACCGTGGTCGGGTGGTCGATGCCCGGCACGCGCGAACGAAGCGCCGCGAATCCGGGAACCTGCGCGTAGATCGCGTTCAGGATCGCGACCGCCGCCTGCAGCGCATCGCGGCCCGTCTCGGGCATCGAGCCGTGCGCGGACTTGCCGTGCACGGTGACCTCGAACTGCAGGCAGCCGCTGTGGGCGGTGATCACCGCGTACGAGAAGCTCGCGGCCAGCGCGTAGTCGGGCCGGGTCAGCCCCTGCTGCAGCAGCCAGCCGGGCCCGGCCAGCCCGCCGTACTCCTCGTCGTAGGTGACGTGCAGCTCGAGCGTGCCGCGCAGCGACGCGCCGCCTGCCGCGGCGTCGCGCAGCGCGGCGATCGCGTACGCGTAGGTCGCGATGTCGGACTTCGAGACGGCGACGCCCCGCCCGTACATCCGGCCGTCCTCGACGACCCCGCCGTAGGGGTCACGGGTCCAGCCGTCGCCGGGCGGCACGACGTCGCCGTGCGCGTTCAGCGCGATCGTGGGCCCGCCGTCGCCCAAGCGCTGGCGCACGATCAGGTTGGTGACCGACTTCATGCCGTACTCTTGCAGGAACGCGTCGGGAACGGGATGACGCTCGACGCGCAGCCCCATCGCCTCGAGCAGCTCGGCGGTGCGCTGCGCGGCGGGCGCGTTGTCGCCCGGGGGGGTGTCGGTCGGCACCTTCACGACCTCGCGCAGGAACGCGACCTGCTCGTCGTGGTGCGCATCGACCCAGGCCTCG
>CAYGZN010000353.1:0-3688 GCA_964354355.1 uncultured Burkholderiaceae bacterium
CAGCGCCTCGGCCGCCCACGAGCCGACGCCGCCGACGCCCACGACCACGACGTGCGCCGCAGCCAGCTGCGCGAGCCCCTGCTCGCCGAACAGCCGCGCGATGCCGCCGAATCGCCGCGGGACCACGTCGCAGACGCGGCCGGGCGTCAGGGAATCAGCACGGTCGAGCCGGTCGTCCTGCGGCCCTCGAGGTCGCGGTGCGCCTGCTGCGCATCGGCCAGCGCGTACTTCTGGTCGATGTTGATCTTCACCCGGCCCGAGCCGACCATCGCGAACAGGTCCTTGGACATTTCCTCGAGGTTCGCGCGCTTCGCGGTGTGCGACATCAGCGAGGGCCGCGTGATGTACAGCGAGCCCTTGAGGGCCGTCAGCGGCATCGGCGGCACCGGGCCCGACGCATTGCCGAAGCTGACCATCAGCCCGAACGGCTGCAGGCAGTCGAGCGAGGCCTGGAACGTGTCCTTGCCGACCGAGTCGTAGACGACCGGGACCATCGCACCGCCCGTGATCTCGCGCACGCGCTCGACGATGTTCTCCTGGTTGTACAGGATCGTGTGGTCGCAGCCATGGGCCCGGGCGAGCGCGGCCTTCGACTCGGACCCGGCCGTGCCGATGACCGTCACGCCCAGCGCCTTGGCCCACTGCATCGCGATCAGCCCGACACCGCCGGCGGCGGCGTGGAACAGGATCGTCTGGCCCTTCTGCAGCTTGTAGGTCCGCCGGAACAGGTACTGGACCGTCAAGCCCTTGAGCATCATCGCCGCGCCGGTCTCGAAGCTCACGGCCCTGGGCAGCACCACCAGGCCGCTGGCCGGCATCACGCGCACGTCCGAGTACGAGCCCGGCGGCTGGCCGCAGTACGCGACCCGGTCGCCGGGCTTCACGTGCGCGACGCCCGCGCCGACCGCCTCGACGACACCGGCGCCCTCCAGCCCGATCCCGGCGGGCAGCGGCATCGGGTACAGGCCGGTGCGATAGTAGACGTCGATGTAGTTCAGACCGCAGGCGTGCTGGCGCACGCGGGCCTCGCCCGGTCCGGGGTCGCCGACCTGCACGTCGACGTACTGCATGACCTCGGGTCCGCCGGTCCGCTCGATCCTGATTGCCTTGGGCATTTCACGCTCCTTGCTAGAAAGTTCCCGGGTACGTGCCGCCGTCGATCAGCACGTTCTGTCCGGTGAAGTAAGAGGCCTGCTGGCTGCACAGGTACGCGCACATCTGGCCGAACTCCAGCGGCGTGCCGTAGCGCCGCGCCGGGATCTGCTGGCGGCGCTGCTCGGCCACGGCCTCGGGCGTCGAGCCCAGGTTGCGCGCGGTCGTCTCGAAGTTGGACTTCAGCCGGTCGGTGTCGAACTGCCCCGGCAGCAGGTTGTTGATCGTCACGTTGTGCTCGACCGTCTTGCGCGCCAGTCCGGCCACGAATCCGGTCAGGCCGCTGCGCGCGCCGTTGGACAGCGCCAGGATGTCGATCGGCGCCTTGACCGCGCTGGACGTGATGTTGACGATCCGCCCGAAGCGCCGCGCGATCATGCCGTCGACCGTGGCCTTGATCAGCTCGATCGGCGTGAGCATGTTGGCGTCGAGCGCGGCGATCCATTGCGCGCGCGTGAAGTTGCGGAAGTCGCCCGGCGGCGGGCCGCCGGCGTTGCTGACCAGGATGTCGACCTGCGGGCACGCGGCCAGCGACTCGGCGCGCCCGGACTCGCTGGTGATGTCGCACGCCACCGCGACCACCGTGACGCCGGTCTCGGCGCCGATGCGTTCGGCAGCCTCCTTCAGCGGGCCCGCCGAGCGGGCGTTGACGACGAGGTTGACGCCCTCGCGGGCCAGCGCCAGCGCGCACCCGTAGCCCAGCCCCTTGCTGGCGCCGCACACCAGCGCCCACCTGCCGTTGATGCCGAGATCCATCCGATCGTCTCCTGCCGTTGCCGTGGCCTGCGGTTGCCGGGTCGCGCTGGGTCGCCGGGTCGCGCCGGCGCCGCCGCGGCGTGCCCCGGGGGCTGCCGCGTCGCGCCGGCAATGGTAGCAGCTGGGGGCTACGGCCGGATCTCGGCCAGCGCCTTCATCAGCCAGGGTCCGGCGTCGACCTCCGAACCGTCGGGAAACCGCAGCCGATAGGGCCGGCCCGTGACCGACGACCGGCTGGCCAGGTGCTCGACGAACTGCTCGGCGGTCGAAATGCGGCGGCCCGCATTGCGCAGTTTCAGCCGCAGGTGCTCGGCGGCCGCCTCCGCCGAGTGCGACTCGCCGTTGCGGATGAAGCGGACGTCGGTCTGCGCAGCCACGCGGTCCAGCAGGCGCTCGACGCGGGCGGTTTGCGCGGCGTCGAGCGCCGCACGCGCCGGCGTGACCCCGCAGATCGCCAGCAGCAGCGCCGCCAGCCCGGCGAACGTGCGCCGTCGGGCCGGACCACGCATCAGCGCCGCGAGCGGCCGCCCAGCAGCGTGCCCAGCACGCCGCGCACGATCTCGCGCCCGACCGTCGAGCCGATCGTGCGCGCGGCGCTCTTGGACATCGCCTCGATCACGGAGTCCTTGCGACCCGTGCTCTTGAACAGCCCGCCCAGCGAGTCGCGCAACACGTCGCCGATGCCGCCCGAGGCCGCGCCGTCCGCCGTCGCATCGGGACCGCCCGGCGCACCGGCCGCCGTGCCGCCGTTGCCCGTGCCCCTGCCGCCCTTGAGCTTCTCGTAGGCCGACTCGCGGTCCTCGGTCCTGTCGTAGCGAGCGGCCATGGCCGATGCCTTCACGAGCGCCTGGCGTTCGGCGTCGTCGATCGGGCCGATCCGCGAGCCCGGCGGCAGCACGTACGCGCGTTCCACCACGCAGGGGCGCCCCTTCTCGTCCAGGAACGACACCAGTGCCTCGCCGACCCCGAGTTCGGTGATCGCGGTCTCGGCGTCGAACTTCGGATTCGCGCGCATCGTGCTGGCCGCCGCCTTGACCGCCTTCTGGTCGCGCGGGGTGTAGGCGCGCAGCGCGTGCTGGATGCGGTTGCCGAGCTGGCCCAGCACCGTGTCGGGGATGTCCAGCGGGTTCTGCGTGACGAAGAACACGCCGACGCCCTTGGAGCGCACCAGCCGCACGACCTGCTCGACCTTCTCGAGCAGCGCGCGCGGCGCCTCGTTGAACAGCAGGTGCGCCTCGTCGAAGAAGAACACCAGCTTCGGCTTGTCGCGGTCGCCGACCTCGGGCA
Source organism: uncultured Burkholderiaceae bacterium (assembly GCA_964354355.1). Taxonomy (GTDB): domain Bacteria; phylum Pseudomonadota; class Gammaproteobacteria; order Burkholderiales; family Burkholderiaceae_E; genus CAYGZN01. The sequence continues at coordinate 3,196 of CAYGZN010000353.1, forward strand.
ACTGCTCGAACAGCTCCGACAGCAGCCACAGCAGGAACGATGCGTACAGGCGCGGCGCGTTGAGCAGCCGGTCGGCGGCCAGGATGTTGACGACGCCCCGCCCCTGGGCGTCGGTCTTCATCAGGTCGCCGATGTCGAGCATCGGCTCACCGAAGAACCGGTCGGCGCCCTGCTGCTCGAGCGCCAGCAGCCCGCGCTGGATCGCGCCGATCGACGCGCTCGACACGTTGCCGTACTCGGTCGTGAACGACTTCGCGTTGTCCCCCACGTGCTGCAGCATCGCGCGCAGGTCCTTCGAGTCGAGCAGCAACAGCCGGTTGTCGTCGGCGACCTTGAACACCAGGTGCAGCACGCCCTCCTGGGTCTCGTTGATGCCGAGCATGCGCGACAGCAGCAGCGGCCCCATGTCGGAGACGGTCGCGCGCAGCGGGTGGCCCTTCTCCCCGAACACGTCCCACAGCGTCACCGGCATGCCGGCGAACTGCGGCAGGGG
>CAYGZN010000354.1:0-3683 GCA_964354355.1 uncultured Burkholderiaceae bacterium
CCGACGGTGATCGCCTACAACGAGGTCTACAACGCGATCCAGAACGGCGTGATCCAGGCGGGCGAGAACGAGGCGGCGGGCGTCGAGCAGATGAAATTCTTCGAGGTCGGCCCCAACCTGAACATGACCCAGCACGCGATCACGATCCGCCCGCTGTGCTTCTCGTCCAAGACCTTCAAGAAGCTGCCGCCGGACCTGCAGGCGGCCATCATGAAGGCCGGCAAGGAAGCCGCTGCCTATGGGCGACAGATCGAGTCGAGCGAGGACAGTGCCAAGCTCGAGGCGCTGGAGAAGGCCGGCAAGCTCAAGCGCATCGAGTTCACCGACCGCGCCGCGATGAAGAAGCTGGTCGACCCGGTGATCGCGGACTACGCCAAGGAAATCGGCGCCGCGGACATCCTGGCCAAGATCAACGCCATCAAATAGGCCCCGGGCGGCCCCGCCCCGGGTGCCGCCCACGGCTGCGGAGCCCCCGATGCCCGTTCCGTCCGCGCCGGCTGCCTCGGGTTGGCGGCGCCTGAACGCCGCCTGCTCGAGCGCGCTGTCCTGGCTGCTGTCGCTGTCGGTGCTGATCCTGGTCTTTCCGGTCTCGCTGCAGATCTTCTCGCGCTTCACCGACCTGCTGCCGCACTACATCTGGACCGAGGAGATGGCGCGGCTGATGTTCGTGTGGATGATCATGATCGGCGCGATGCTCGGTGTGCGCGAGGGCACGCACTTCACCGTGGACGTCTGGCCGCGGCTGGGCCCGCGCGCGACGGCGGCGCTCAACCTGCTGTCCGGCGTGGCGGTGCTGGTGTTCGCCGTGGTTTTCCTGTGGTTCGGCGTCGAGTTCACCCGGTTCGGCTGGAACCGGACGTCGGAGCTGGCCGACCTGCCGCTGTGGCTGATCCATGTGGCCTGGCCGATCACCGGGCTGGCCTGGATCGTGTTCCTGGGCGAGCAGATGCTGGACAACTGGCGCGTGCTGGTCGGGAGCCGCTCGTGAAGCCGGTTCTGACCGCGGTCGACCCGGGCACGGCGGCGATGATCCTGTTCGGGATGTTCTTCGGGCTGATGTTCCTGCGCGTGCCGGTGGCCGTCGCGCTCGGGCTGGCCTGCCTGCCGCTGCTGGTCCTCGAGCCCCATCTGTCGCCGATGACGCTGGTGCAGGAGACCTTCAACGCCTACAACTCGTTCATCCTGCTGGCGGTGCCGTTCTTCCTGCTGACGGCGAACCTGATGAACGTCGGCGGCATCACCGACCGGCTGGTGCGCCTGTCGCGCGCGATGGTCGGCCACTTCCCGGGCGGGCTCGCGCAGATCAACGTGGTGCTGTCGATCTTCTTCGCGGGCATCTCGGGCTCGTCGACCGCCGACGCCGCCAGCCAGTCGAAGATCTTCATCGACGCGCAGCGCAAGGAGGGCTACGACGACAGCTTCTCGGTCGCGATCACGGCGGTCTCGGCCGTGCTGGCCGTCATCATCCCGCCGTCGATCCTGATGATCGTCTGGGGCGGGGTGCTGACGGTGTCGATCGGCGCGCTGTTCCTGGCGGGCGTCGTGCCCGGGCTGCTGATCGGGCTGGTGCAGATGGCCACCGTGCACGTCTACGCCAAGATGCGCAACTACCCGACGTACCCGCGCGCGACGCTGGTCGAGTTCTTCAAGTCGCTGGCGGTGTCGATCCCGGCGCTGATGACACCGGTGATCATCATCGGCGGCAAGGTCTTCGGCTGGTTCACCGCGACCGAGTCGGCCTGCATCGCGGTGCTGTACGCAGCCGCGCTGTCGATGCTCGTGTACCGCGAGATGGACCTCAAGGGCCTGAACTCGGCGCTGCTCGACACCGGCAAGCTGGCGGCGATCGCGCTGTTCTGCGTCGGCACGGCCAGCGCGTTCGGCTGGCTGCTGGCCTACTACCAGATCCCCAAGGCGATCCTGACCGGCGTGCAGGCATGGGGCATGGGACTGACGACGACGGGCTTCTTCATCGCCTTCGTGTTCCTCGTGGTCGGCTGCTTCCTGGACGCCATTCCGGCGATCATCATCGTCGGCACCATCCTGCAGCCGCTGGCGCAGGCGGTCGGCATGGACCCGGTGCACTTCGCGATGGTCGGCATCGTGTCGCTGGCCTTCGGCCTGGTCACGCCCCCGTACGGACTGTGCCTGATGATGGCCTGCTCGATCGCGGAGATCCGCATGATCGACGCGCTGAAGGACACCTTCATCATGCTGATGCCGATGCTGGGCGTGCTGGTGCTGGTCATCGTGTGGCCGGACGTGGTGCTGTTCCTGCCGAAGATGGTCTCGCCGGAGTTCCTCAGGTAGCGCACCCCAGTATCGGGAGGTCGGAGTCGGCAATGGCCACGTTCACGCCCCTGTCGCACGGCTTCGGCCTGTCGGCCGAAGGCATCGACCTGTCCGGACCGCTGGCCGGCGCCGATTTCGACGCGCTGCAGGCCGCCTTCTACAGGGGCCTGGTGATGGTGCTGCGCGGCCAGCGGCTGACGCCGGCGCAGTTCCACGCGTTTGCGTGCCGCATCGGCCGGCCCGAGCCGCACGTGATCGACCAGTTCCACCACCCCGAGATCGCCGACATCCTGATCCTGTCCAACGTGCGGCGGAATGGCCGCCCGATCGGGCTGGCCGACGGCGGCACGTATTTCCACACCGACTACTCGTACCTGGCCCAGCCGGCGCGCGCGACGATGCTGTATTCGGTCACGGTGCCCCGCCGTGGCGGCGACACGCTGTTCGCCGACCAGCGCGCCGCGTACGACGACCTGCCCGACGCCACGAAGCGGCGCATCGACGGCCTCGTCGTGAGGCACCACTACGGCAACCGCGACGACCTGGACACGGCCTCGCGGACCGTCGCCTCGGTGCTGACCGAAGACCAGGAAGCGCGCCTGGCGTGGGTGCGCCACCCGCTCGTGCGCGTGCACCCGGTGACCGGGCGCAAGGCGCTGTACGCGGTGTCGGGCAGTTCGTTCGACATCGACGGCATGCCCGACGACGAGGGGCGCGCGCTGCTCGACGAGCTGAAGGTGCACGCGCTGGCGCCGAAGTACCAGCTGAGCCTGCGCTACGGCGTCGGCGACGTGGTGATCTGGGACAACCTGTCGCTGCTGCACTCCGCGACGCTGACCGACCCCGACGATCCGCGCACGCTGTGGCGGATCACCGTCAAGCCGCCCGGCGACGCACCCGCCTGACGCCGATCTGACGCCGGCCTTGTGTGTGCCCGCGCGCCGGCCTGATGTCGGCCCGCGCGCCGGCCCGTCGTCGCGCGCGGCCCCGCATCCGTCAGCGCGGCACGATCTTCGCGCCGGTCAGCTGTTCCTGCGCCTCGACCAGCGACGGCACGTACTTGCGGCCATGGCCCAGCGCGCTGGCCAGCGCCAGCGGCTGGTGGACCGCCTCGCCCATCACCGTCGGGATCGACAGCCCTTCGGCCAGGTGCGTGTAGTAGCGAACGTCCTTGCGCGCATTGTCGAGCTCGAACTTCAGGCCGGCCAGGTCACCGGCCAGCGTCTTGGCCATCGCCTGGAACAACCCCGAGTTGACCGCGCCGGCCGAGACCAGCTCGACCAGCCTGCGCGGGTCGATGCCGGCGCGCTGCCCGACGGCGAACGCCTCGGCGGTCGCCGTGCAGATGGCCTGCGCGATGAAGTTGTTGAGCAGCTTGATGATGTGGCCGG
>CAYGZN010000355.1:0-3680 GCA_964354355.1 uncultured Burkholderiaceae bacterium
GATCTTCATTCCCTCGGCCTGCGGCGGCAAGGGCGCCTGCGGCGTGTGCGAGGTGATCGTCAAGTCGGGCGGCGGCGCGCTGCTGCCCACCGAGACCGGCTTCATCAACCGCGGCGAAGCCCGGCGCGGCTGCCGCCTGGCGTGCCAGGTCAAGGTCAAGCGCGACATGCAGATCGAGATTGCGCCGGAAGTCTTCAGCGTGCGCAAGTGGACCTGCCGCGTGATCTCCAACCGCAACGTCGCGACCTTCATCAAGGAGCTCAAGCTGGCTCTTCCCGAGGGCGAGGAGGTGCCGTTTCGCGCCGGCGGCTACGTGCAGCTCGAGTGCCCGCCGCACAGCCTGGAGTTCACGACCTTCGACGTCGAGCCCGAGTATCGCGCCGACTGGGACAAGTTCGACCTGTGGCGCTTCAGGTCGGTGCTCGCGGAGCCGATCGAGCGGGCCTACTCGATGGCCAACTACCCGCTGGAGAAGGGGATCCTGCTGTTCACGATCCGCATCGCGTTTCCGCCAGGCTATCGCACCGACATTCCACCCGGCATCATGAGTTCCTGGGTGTTCAACCTCAAGCCCGGCGACGCGATCACCGTGTCCGGCCCCTACGGCGAGTTCTTCGCCCGCGACACCGACAAGGAGATGTGCTTCGTCGGCGGCGGCGCCGGCATGGCGCCGATGCGCTCGCACATCTTCGACCAGCTCAAGCGGCTGCGAACCTCCCGCAAGATGACCTTCTGGTACGGCGCGCGCAGCCTGAAGGAGGCCTTCTACGTCGACGAATTCGACGCGCTCGCCGCGGCCAACCCCAACTTCGCGTGGCATCTGGCGCTGTCGGAGCCGCTGCCCGAGGACCAGTGGACCGGCCCGACGGGCTTCATCCACAACGTGCTGCACGACCGGTACCTGAAGGACCACCCCGCACCCGAGGACATCGAGTACTACATGTGCGGCCCCGGCGTGATGAACAAGGCCGTGATCCAGATGCTGCTGTCGCTGGGCGTGGACCGCGAGAACATCATGCTCGACGATTTCGGCTGATCCGAGCCGAGCCGGCGCAACGACCCGAGGGAGGCCCGACATGACCCAGATGCTGATCGAAGACGTGGTGCGCGATCGCGCCAGCGACAAGCTGTACCTGCTGCCCGCTTCGTCGTCGATCGCCGATGCGGTCGAGCTGATGGCCGAGCACGAGATCGGCGCCGTGCTGGTGATGACCGAGGACGGGCTGGTCGGCGGCATCTTCACCGAGCGCGACCTGCTGATGCGGGTGGTGCGGCCCGGCCTGGATCCTAAGGCGACGCCGCTGTCGCTGGTCATGACGCGCGAGGTGCGCTTCGTGTCGCCGGGCACCTCGGTCGAAGCGGCGATGGCGCTGATGCACCTGCAGCGCCACCGCCACCTGCTGGTGATCGACGGCCCGCGCGTGCACGGGCTGGTGTCGATGCGCGACCTGGTCTACCAGCTGGTTCGCCACGGCCAGGGTCGATTCGAAGCGGCCGTGCGTGCGGGAAGCGGCGACGCCGCGGCCTGAGCATCCCTGTACAGTTCTTGCGGAGCAGGACCATGACCCCATCTGCCTCGGGCTTCACCTCGACCTCGCCGTCGTCCACGCGACGCGCAACGCTGGCGGCCGGGCTCGGATCGTTCGCGCTGCTGGCCGCCGGCTGCGGCGACCGCACGCGGTTCTTCGCGCTGCCGAGTGCGGGCAGCCGGGGGTTTTCCGGCCTGACGATGGGCTCGTCGTACACGGTGAAGATCGCCACCCCCGGGCTGAGCGCGGCCACGCACGCCGCGGCGCGGGAACAGGTCGCCGCCGCGCTCGCCGACGTCGTCGCCCGCATGTCGCACTACGACGCGGACTCGGAGGTCTCCCGGCTGAACCGGCATCCGCTGGGCGAGCCGTTCGCAGTCTCCGCGCCGACGCTGCGGGTGTTTCAGGCCGCGCAGGACGTGCGCACCGCCTCGGATGGCGCCTTCGACGTCGCGGTCGGCCGCGCGGTGGACGAATGGGGGTTCGGCCCGTCCGAGCGGCCCCGACGCGTGCCGGATGCGGACACGGTGCGGGCGATGCGCCGCGAGCACGTCGCGGGTGCACTGGCAGTCGACCCGCGTGCCGGAACGCTGACACGGCAGGCGCCGGTGCTGGCCAACCTGTCGGGCATCGCCAAGGGGTACGGTGTCGACCGGGCCGCACAGGTGCTCGACGCGCTGGGCATCGGCGACTACATGGTCGAGGTCGGCGGCGAGATCCGCACCCGCGGGCGCAATGCGCAGGGCCTGCCGTGGCAGCTCGCGATCGAGCGTCCCGATGCGGTTCCTCAGCGTGCGTTCTACCTGCTGCCGCTGCAGGACAAGTCGCTCGCCACGTCGGGCGACTACCGCAACTTCTTCGTGCACGACGGCCGGCGCTACTCGCACGAGATCGACCCGTCGAGCGCCGAGCCGGTCGCGCACGCACTGGCCTCGGTCAGCGTGGTGGACGACGACTGCCTGAACGCCGACGCATGGTCGACCGCGCTGTTCGTGCTGGGGCCGGAGCACGGCTTCGCGCTGGCGCAGCGGCTCGGGCTCGCCGCCTACTTCGTCGTGCGCGGCGCGGGCGGCGCGTTCGTCGAGCGCAAGACCGGGGCCTTCGCCGCGCTCGGCGGGCACGCCGCGACCTGACTGGACGACCCCGTGACGCTCGCCACGTTCCTGCCGGTGTTCCTGCTCGCGCTCGCGGCGATCGGCATCGCGGTGGCCGCGATGGCCGTCGGCGTGATGTTCAAGCGCCCCTGCCTGCGCGGCTCGTGCGGCGGCCCGGCGCTGCACGCGGCGGACGGCACGAAGCTGTCGTGCCGGACGTGTCCGAACCGTCGCGGCCGGTGACGGCCTGACGCCGGCGCGGCTTCCCCGGCCCGCACATCGCATGGCGCTGCCCGCTCCCTACGACGCGCTGCATCGCCAGCTCGTCGCCTTCGTGCCGCGCGAGCGCCTGGTCACCGATGCGCTGCGCCTGCTGGCGTGGGGCACCGACGCCAGCTTCTACCGGCTGGTGCCCCGGCTGGTGGTCGTGGTCGAAAGCGAGGACGAGGTCCGGCGCGTGCTCGAGTGCTGCGCGCGCCTGAGGACGCCGGTCACGTTCCGTGCTGCCGGCACCAGCCTGTCGGGCCAGGCGTTGAGCGACTCGGTGCTGGTGCTGCTGGGCGACGGCTGGCGCGGCATATCGATCGCCGACGACGCGCAGACCGTCACGCTGCAGCCCGGGGTGATCGGCGCCGCGGCCAACCGCAAGCTCGCGCCGCACGGGCGCAAGATCGGACCCGACCCGGCGTCGATCGACGCCGCGATGATCGGCGGCATCGCCGCGAACAACGCCAGCGGCATGTGCTGCGGCACCGCGCAGAACAGCTACCACACGCTGGTCGGCCTGCGCGTGGTGCTCGTCGACGGCACCGTGCTGGACACGCGCGACGCGGCCAGCCGCGCGGACTTCGCGGCGCGTCGCCCCGAGCTGGCCGAGGGACTGGCCGAGCTCGGGCGCGCCACGCGCGAGGACCCGACGCTGGCCGCGCGCATCCGCCACAAGTTTCGCCTGAAGAACACCACCGGCTACAGCCTGAACGCGCTGGTCGAGTTCAGCGACCCCGTGGACATCCTGGCCCACCTGATGATCGGCTCGGAGGGCACGCTGGGCTTCATC
>CAYGZN010000356.1:0-3678 GCA_964354355.1 uncultured Burkholderiaceae bacterium
CGCCCCGCGTGCTGCTGGCCAACTCGAATCTGGTCGGGCGCTGGGCCACCTGGGAGCACTTCGACGAGCTCGATCGCAAGGGCCTGATGATGTACGGCCAGATGACCGCGGGTTCGTGGATCTACATCGGCTCGCAGGGCATCGTGCAGGGCACCTACGAGACCTTCGTCGAGCTCGGCCGTGCGCACTACGGCGGCAGCTGGGCCGGCAAGTGGATCCTGACCGCCGGGCTGGGCGGCATGGGCGGCGCGCAGCCGCTGGCGGCCGTGCTGGCCGGCGCCTCGTGCGTGGTCATCGAGTGCCAGCAGTCGCGCATCGACATGCGGCTGCGCACGCGCTACCTCGACGCGCAGGCGCCCGACATCGACGCCGCGCTGCGCATCATTGCCGAGCACCATGCGAAGGGGCGCGCGGTGTCGGTGGGCATCCTGGGCAACGCGGCCGAGCTGCTGCCGCAGTACGTCGCCCGCGGCATTCGCCCGGACTCGGTCACCGACCAGACCTCGGCGCACGACCTGGTCAACGGCTACCTGCCGATCGGCTGGAGCGTCGAACGCTGGTGGCAGGTTCGCGAGCACGGTGACGAGGCCGCGCGGCGCGAGCTGACCGCGCAGGCGCGCACGTCGGCCGCCCGCCACGTCGAGGCGATGCTGGCGTGGCACGACGCCGGCGTGCCGGTGATCGACTACGGCAACAACCTGCGGCAGGTCGCGCTCGATGCCGGCGTCGCCCGCGCCTTCGCCTACCCGGGCTTCGTGCCGGCGTGCATCCGTCCGCTGTTCTGCCGCGGCAAGGGGCCGTTTCGCTGGGTGGCGCTGTCGGGCGACCCCGAGGACATCTACCGGACCGACGCGAAGATCAAGGAGCTGTTCCCGCAGGATGCGCACCTGCACAACTGGCTCGACCAGGCCCGCGAGCGGATCGCGTTCCAGGGGCTGCCGGCGCGGATCTGCTGGCTCGGGCTCGGCGAACGGCACAAGGCCGGCCTGGCGTTCAACGAGATGGTGCGCAGCGGCGAGCTGAAGGCGCCGATCGTCATCGGCCGCGACCACCTGGACACCGGGTCGGTGGCGAGCCCCAACCGCGAGACCGAGTCGATGCGCGACGGCTCCGACGCGGTCGCCGACTGGCCGTTGCTCAACGCGATGCTCAACGTGGCGGGTGGTGCGACGTGGGTGTCGATCCACCACGGCGGCGGCGTCGGCATCGGCTATTCGCAGCACTCGGGGGTCGTCATCGTCTGCGACGGCACCGACGCGGCAGCCCGGAGGATCGAGCGCGTACTGTGGAACGACCCGGCGACCGGGGTGATGCGCCACGCCGACGCGGGCTACGAGGATGCAATCGACTGCGCGCGCGAGCACGGCCTGCAGCTGCCGATGCTCACCGGCGCGGCCCCGTCGCGCGGCTGACCGGCGCAGGCGCAGGTGACACCGTGGCCCGGCTGCTGAGGCGCACCGACTACCGCAGCGGTCCGTGGCCCAACGGCGGCGGCGTGACCCACGACATCGCGCGTTTCGTCGGCGACGACGCGGCCCCGGTGCCGACGGTCGGTGGCGGGGCGCTGTCGTGGCGGCTGAGCCTGGCGGACATCGGCCGCAGCGGCCCGTTCTCCGAACTGCCGGGCATCGACCGTCTGTTGGCAGTCGTCGACGGAGAGGTCACGCTGCGCTTCGGGGATCACGAGCAGCGCCTGTCCGAGGGCGACGCGCCGGTCGCCTTCGACGGCGCTCCGGCGCCGTTCGCCACGCTGCGGCGCGCACCGTGCCGGGCCCTGAACCTGATGCTGGGCAGCGGCCGTGCCAGCGGGCTGCTGCTGCGCCGCTCGCTGCCCGCCGACGCGCCGTTGACGGCGCCGCAGGCAGGGCTGCTGGTGGCGTTCGTCGTGCGCGGCGGGCTGCGGATCGGGCCTCGGTCCGCGCCCGGGGCGATCCCGGTCGACGCGGGTGCGTACGATACGGTGTTCCTGTCGCCGGGCGACGGGCACGCGACGGCGCTCGGCGAGTGCGAACTGCTGCTGGCCACGCTCCACGTGCTGAATCTGGACCGTGCCGATCGGGGCTGACACGATGGAACTGCGAACACAGGATCGCGCCGCGCTGCGGCGATTGCGTGACGTCTACCGCGACGGGGCTGCCCTGGCGCTGCCCGAGGGCTGGCGCGGGCGCGTGGCCGCGGGCGCGGCGCAGATCGCGCGGGCGGTGGCCTCGGGCGTGCCCGCCTACGGCATCAACACCGGGTTCGGCAAGCTTGCGCAGACGAGGGTCGCGGACGACCGGCTCGCGCAGCTGCAGCGCAACCTGATCCTGTCGCACTGCGTCGGGGTCGGCGAGCCGCTGCCCGCGGGCGTGGTGAGGCTCGTGCTCGCGCTGAAGGCGGCCAGCCTCGCGCAGGGCTACTCGGGCGTGCGCGAGGCCACCGTCGAAGCGCTGCTTCGACTGCAGGACGCCGACGCGCTGCCGGTGATCCCGTCGCAGGGCTCGGTCGGCGCTTCGGGCGACCTCGCGCCGCTGGCGCACCTGACCGCCGCGCTGCTGGGCGTCGGGCAGATGCGCGTGCGGGGCCGGCTGATGCCGGCGAACGAGGCGCTCGCGCAGATCGGCCTGGCGCCGCTCGAGCTCGGCCCCAAGGAGGGGCTGGCAATGATCAACGGCACGCAGGTCTCGACGGCGCTGGCGCTGGCGGCGCTGTTCGACGCCGAGACCGCCTTCGGCGCCGCGCTGCTTGCCGGCGCGCTGTCGGTCGATGCGGCGGCCGGCTCCGACACGCCGTTCGACGATCGCATCCATGCGCTGCGCGGCCAGCCGGGACAGCGCCGCGTGGCCGCGGCGATCCGTCGCCTGCTGGCGGGCAGCGCGATCCGCGAGTCGCACCGCATCGGCGATCCGCGCGTGCAGGACCCGTACAGCCTGCGCTGCCAGCCGCAGGTGATGGGCGCGTGCCTGGACTCGCTCGAGCACGCGGCCGCGGTGCTGGCGCACGAGGCCGGGGCGGTCACCGACAATCCGCTGGTGTTCGCCGACACCGGCGAGGTGCTCTCGGGGGGCAACTTCCACGCCGAGCCGGTCGGGCTCGCGGCCGATGCGATGGCGGTGGCGATCGCCGAGGTCGGCGCACTGGCCGAGCGGCGCATCGCGCTGCTGATCGACGCGAGCCTCAGCGGCCTGCCGGCGTTCCTGGTGCCCGAGCCGGGCCTGAACTCGGGGTTCATGATCGCGCACGTGACGGCCGCGTCGCTCGCCAGCGAGAACAAGTCGCTCGCGCATCCGGCCAGCGTCGACAGCCTGCCGACCTCGGCCAACCAGGAGGACCACGTCAGCATGGCGACCTTCGCGGCACGGCGGCTGTTCCCGATGATCGCCAACGTGCGCCGGATCGTCGCGATCGAGATCCTCGCGGCCGTGCAGGGCATCGACCTGCGTGCGCCGCTGGCGACCTCGCCGCCGCTGGAGGCCGCGCGGCAACGCGTGCGCGCACAGGTGGCCTTCTACGCGCAGGACCGCTACTTCGCGCCCGACATCGAGGCCGTCGAGCGACTGGTCGCGGCGGGTGCCTTCACCGAGGCCGTCGCGCAGATGCTGCCGAGCCACGACGAGGCCTGACGCAGGGGACTGCGCCCGATGAACCCGCCCGCCATGAACGCGTCCGGAACCAACGTGCCACGACCCGCGGCCGACC
>CAYGZN010000357.1:0-3671 GCA_964354355.1 uncultured Burkholderiaceae bacterium
TCACCTGCCGCGGGTTCAGCGAGCCGCGCTCGGCGATGCGCTCGACCTGCACGATCACGATGCCGCCCGAGTTGTGCGCCGCCATCGCGATGGCAAGTGCCTCGAGCGTCAGCGCCTCGCGCTCCATCGTCACGTTGCCGTCGAGGTCGGCGGTCGTGCCGCGCAGGATGCCGACGTGGATCGGGAACGCCTTGTAGAACAGATAGTCCTGGCCGTCGATCGGCATCAGCGTGACCAGGTCGGTCGTCGTGCGCGCGTTGATCCTGCCCCCGCCGTGGCGCGGATCGACGTAGGTGCCCAGCCCCACCCGCGACAGGTGCCCGGGCTTGCCGGCAGCGATGTCCCGGAACAGGTGGGTGATGACGCCCTGGGGCAGGTTGTAGGCCTCGATCCGGTTGCCCACGGCGAGCGCCTGCAGCTTGGGCACCAGGCCCCAGTGTCCGCCGATGACGCGGGCGACGAGCCCTTCGTGGCCGAGGTGGTTCAGCCCGCGTTCCTTGCCGTCGCCCTGGCCGGCGGCATAGACCAGCGTCAGCCCGCTCGGGCTGCCGACGCCGTCGGTGTCGTCGCGGCCGCTCTCCAGGAACCGCTCTTCGAGCGCGACGGCGATGTTCTCGGCGAAGCCGATGCCCACGAAGCCGCCGGTCGCCAGCGTGTCGCCGTCGCGGATCAGCTGCACCGCCTGGCGGGCGGTGACGACCTTGCCGCGCTCGAAGGTGCGCAGCGCGGCGAGCAGTTCGTGGGTGTGCTGGGTCATGGCAGCGGGCGGTCGTGGGGCGAAAAGATACCACTGTGCGCGTCCGGGCGATGCGACGAGTCGGGCGGCCCGGCACCCGTGCGCCACGCCGGTGCCCGGCGTGCGCCGAGCCGTCCGGACAGACGGCCGGACGCCGACGGATTCAACCCAGTCGACGGTGCCTTCTGCGATCGACGACGGCTGCAATGCGCGGCGATTCGCGCAAGACCCTTCCGCGATCGCCGCTGCGGGGATTCTTCAGGTCCGGTCTGCCTCGCCCGCGACCGCCGATTCCCTGCTGACGGCGGCCACCGACGAAGGCGTCACGGCGTCGCGACCCAGCACCAGGCGAATGCCGATGTCGGCCCGCAGGGCGCCGTCTTCGACCCGCACCATTCGAGCCTGCACCGGCAGCGACTCGAGCAGCGCGCGGGCATCGTCGGCGTAGCGGCTGCGATACTGGATCGTCGTGCTGGCCTGCCCGAAGCCGCGATAGTCACTGATTCTGGCCGCCTTGAAGTCGCTGCCATTCAGGTTGGCCGCCATGCGCCGGGCGAGGCCTTTGACGCCGACGCCGTTGCTGACTTCGATCCATGCGCGTCGCTTGGTCACAGCAGCCGAGTCGGCCCCGCCATGAGGACTCGCAGGGGCTGGCCCCCTGTGGCCGGCCGCGGTTGAGTCGCGGGGAGCCGAGGGCGCGGCTGCCAAGTCTGCTTGCTGACCCGCCGCGGGACGCAGTTCGTAAACGTTCGTCGACACGCGAACCAGCGAGCTGTGGTCGTCGGCCGCCGACACTACCGTCACGCCATTCCAAGCGCCTTCCGCTGCGATCGCTCGTCGGGGCACTGGCGCAACGCCCGGTTGCGGTTCCGCCAGTTCGCTGCCGACGTCCATTCGATCGGCCGACAATGATCTTGATGCTTCGGCTGCCTGCTCTTGCTGCCGGCTGGCTGCGGCGAGCTTGTCAAGATTGGCGGCAGCCGTCTGATTCGTCGGATCGAGCGTGCGGGCGCGTTCGAGGTGGACCTTCGCCTGGTCGTACCGGCTGGCTCTCATCAGCGCGTAGCCCAGGTTGTTGTGCAGGGCGCTGCTATCCGGCGATATCGACAACGCGCGCTCGAGCATCGCGATCGCATCGTCCTGGCGGCCCTGCTGGGCCAATGCGACGGCCATCGCGTTGAGGGCGTCGATGTGATCGATCTGCTTCTGGACGATTCGCTGCAGCGTGGCAATCGCGCGTTCGTACCGACCCGCGGCAATGTCGGCGCTGGCCGCCCGATACAGGATTTCCGTTGTCGCCTCTTCACCGGTGACTCGATAGAGGGCTTCGATCCGAAGGGGTTCGGTCAGCCCCGCGCTCTCCCCCTTCGAAAACGGGCCGGTCGCACACCCTGCCAGGATCGAGCCGAACAGCATCGCGCCATGCGGCAGCAGTCTGGAACGGTTCATGGTCACTCCTTGATCCTAGCCACCTGTCATCGTCGGCAGCAGGATCCGGTAGATGCGGATCATCGCCGGCCCCATCAGAACCAGAAGCAGCGAAGGGAAGATGCAGAAGATCAGCGGAAACAGCAGCTTCAGCGGCAGCTTCGCAGCCATCTCCTCGGCCCGCTGACGGCGCCGTACCCGCAGCGCGTCGGCCTGCACGCGCAGCGAGTTCGCGATGCTGGTGCCGAAGCGATCGGCCTGGAGCATCATGGCCACGAAGCTCTGGATCTCCTCGACGCCGGTGCGCGTGCCCAGGTTGCGCAGTGCGCGCTCCCGGGTGGCCCCGATGCGAAGCTCGGTGCTGACCAGCGCGAGTTCCTCGGCCAGCACCGGGCTGCGCAGCTTCATCTCGGCGCCTGCGCGAGCGATCGCCATGTCGAGGCTCAGTCCCGATTCGACGCAGACGATGATCAGGTCGAGCGCGTCCGGAAAGGCCTCGAACAGCTCGCGCTGCCGACGCTGGGTGACGCCCGACAGGATCACGTTCGGGAGGTAGTAGCCCAGCGCGGCAACCGCGAGGATCGCGGCGTAGGGCATGTAGCCCTTCAGCTTGAACACCGCACCGCCTGCGACCCACACCAGCAGGATCGGCAGGCCGATCGCGAGGATCGCCTTGGCCGCGAAGAAGATCACCGGGTCGGTCGGCCGACGCAGCCCGGCGTTGAGGAATTTCGCGCGCAGGCGCGACACGTCCTTCTCATCGGTCGGCGTCGCCAGTTTCGCCATCGGCTCGGCCACCTTGACGACTCTGGCCCGCCACTCGGACTGCCCCGGCTGGCCTGCGCTGCCGCTCGGGCCGCCGACGTGTCCGAGCCGCCCGCGCAGCGCCGATCCGCGATTGACCATCAGGCCGATGCCCAGGACGGCACCGGCAGCGGCCACGAACACCAGCCCGAGGTAGGCAATGAATTCGGTGTTGATCATGTCCGCTCCTTCACACCCGGATCTTCACGAGGCGCCACATCCACAGGATGCCGAACACCATGACGATCATCGCGGCGGCGACCATCTTCCTTCCGGCCGGGTCCTGCCACAGCACGGCCATGAACCCGGGGTTCACCAGGTTTATCCCCAGCGCAGTCGCGAACGGCAGGATCGTCAGCACCCACGCGGACATCCGTCCTTCGGCCGAGAGCACCCGGACGGTGCCGAGCAGCTTGAACCGTTCGCGGACCAGCTTGCTGATGTTGTCGATGATTTCGGCCAGATTGCCCCCGGTCTCGCGTTGCAGCAGTACCGCAATCACGAAGAAGCGGATGTCTTCGCCCGGCACCCGGGCGGCCATGTTCATCAGCGCGTCGTGCATCGACACGCCGTAGTTGAGCTCCTCGAATGTGGTCTGGAACTCGCCGCCGATCGGCTCGGGCATCTGGTCCCCGACCATCTCCAGTGCCGACGGAAACGCGTGTCCGGCCCGCAATGCCCGCGAGATCAGGTCGAGCGCGTC
>CAYGZN010000358.1:0-3669 GCA_964354355.1 uncultured Burkholderiaceae bacterium
CCCGCAGGGGACTGCACTAGACCGGAAATTATATCGTGAACCTGCATGGAGTCAAAACCCGAGCCGCAGCGCCACCGGCCGCGCGGCGTCAATCCGCGTCCCGCAGGTGCGGCCACGCCTGGCGCAGGTAGTAGAACATCGACCACAGGGTGAGCACCGCAGCCACGTAGATCAGCCAGGTTCCGATCCGTTGCACGGGGATCACGCCGAAAAGCGGCTGATGGTAGAGCAGCATGGGGATGGCAACCAGTTGGGCGATCGTCTTGAACTTTCCGATCGAGTGCACCGCGACGCTGGCGCGGGCGCCGATTCCGGCCATCCACTCGCGCAGCGCCGACACCGCGATCTCGCGGCCGACGATGATCAGCGCGATCAGCGGCTCGACCCGGTGCAGGTCGAGCAGCAGGATCAGCGCGGCACAGACCAGCAGCTTGTCGGCCACCGGATCGAGGAACGCCCCGAACGACGAAACCACGCCCATCCTGCGCGCCAGCCAGCCGTCGACCCAGTCGGTGACGGCCGCCGCCACGAAGATGACCGTGCCGGCGAGGTTGCGCATCGGGGTCGTGTCCGGCTCGCCGGGCAGCAGGTGCACGGCCACGAGCAGCGGAATCGCCAGCATTCGCAGCCAGGTCAGCAGGTTGGGGACGTTGCGCCACATGTCGGAGCGGGTCGGCGGGTTCAGTGCAGCCGTCGGTAGATCTCTTCGGCGAGGGACCGCGAGATGCCCTCGACCGACGCCAGATCCTCGACGCTGGCCGACATGATGCCACGCAGGCCGCCGAAGCGCGCCAGCAGGCGCTGCCGCTTGCGCGGGCCGACGCCGTCGATCTCCTCGAGCCGGGACGTGTTGCGCGACCGGGCCCGACGGGCCCGCATGCCGGTGATGGCGAACCGGTGCGCCTCGTCGCGGATCTGCGCGATCAGCATCAGCGCCGCCGAATCCCGGCCCAGCGCCTGCTCGGGACGCCCGTCGGCGAACACCAGCACCTCGAGGCCGACCTTGCGTGCCTCGCCCTTGGCCACGCCGACCAGCAGCCCCGAATCGATCCCCAGCTCGGCGAAGACCTGCCGCGCCACCTCGACCTGGCCCTTTCCGCCGTCGATCAGCACGACGTCGGGCATCCTGCCGCCTTCGGCCAGCTTCTCGTAGCGCCGCGTCAGCACCTGGCGCATCGCCGCGTAGTCGTCGCCGCCGGTGACCCCGTCGATGTTGAAGCGCCGATACTCGCCGCTCTGCATCGCGTGGTGCTGGTACACGACGCACGATGCCTGGGTCGCCTCGCCCATCGTGTGGCTGACGTCGAAGCACTCGATGCGCAGGCGATCGAGGTCGCCGTCGTCGAGCCCGAGCACCTCGGCCAGCGCGCGCGTGCGCCCCTTCTGGGAGCCCTCCTCGGCCAGCAGACGGGCCAGTGCGATCCGCGCATTCTGCTGTGCCTGCTCCAGCCAGCGCTTGCGTGCGAGCGTCGGCTGGCGGACCCAGGCGATCGGGTGCCCTGCCTGCACCACCAGGAACGCCTGGAAGTCCGGCGAGTCCGGCTCGACCCCGCACACGATCACGGGCGGCACGCTGCTGGCGGCGTAGTGCTGCGACAGGAAGGCCTCGAGCACCTCGCCGGGAACCTGTTCGTCGATCGCGTCGACGCGGGTCGGGAAATGCGCCTTGTCCCCGAGGTGGCGGCCGCCACGGACCATCGCGAGATTCACGCAGACCCGCCCGCCGGCCGACTCGATCGCGATGACGTCGGCGTCCACGTCGGTGCCCGTCTCCATCGACTGCTGGTGCAGCACCCGCGACAGCGCCGCCATCCGGTTGCGCAGCACCGCGGCGTCCTCGAAGCGCAGCTCGCCGGCGGCCGCGTGCATCGCAGCCTCGAGCTCGCCCAGCACCTCCTGGTGTCCGCCGCGCAGGAAGCGCACCGCCGCGTCGACGTCGGTGCGATAGCGTTGCGGGTCGATCGCGCCGACGCACGGCCCGCTGCAGCGTCCGATCTGGAACAGCAGGCACGGCCGCGAGCGGTTGGCGAACACGGTGTCCTCGCAGGTGCGCAGCCGGAACACCTTCTGCAGCACCTGGATGCTCTCCTTGACGGCCCACGCGCTGGGGTACGGTCCGAAGAACTGGCTGCGGCGGTCGGTGCCGCCGCGGTAGTACGCGACCCGCGGGAACGCGTGACCGGTGATCTTCAGATACGGGTACGACTTGTCGTCGCGAAACACGATGTTGTAGCGCGGCTGCTGCGTCTTGATCAGATTGTTCTCGAGCAGCAGCGCCTCGGCCTCGGAGCCGGTCACCGAAGACTCGATGCGTGCGACCCGGGCCACCATGTGCGCCACGCGCGGGCTCAGCTGGGTCTTCTGGAAGTACGAGGACACGCGCTTCTTCAGGTCGCGTGCCTTGCCGACGTACAGCAGCGCGCCGTCGGCGCCGATCATCCGGTACACGCCCGGCCGCCCGGGCAGGCCGGCCAGGTAGGCCTTCAGGTCGAACGGTGCCGGCTCATCCACCGGACTGGGTCTCGATCACCACGAATGCGAGCGCGCTGTCGATCTCGTCGGAGATCGAAACGTGGGCAACCAGCCCACGCTCGGCCAGGTACGGCTCGAGCTCCTTGCGGGCGACCGCGTACGGGCGGCCGCGCCGGTCGTTGAGCACCTGCAGCGACAGCAGCGTCATCGGCCCGCGCAGGCCCAGGCCCAGTGCCTTGGAGAAGGCCTCCTTGGCGGCGAAGCGCTTGGCCAGGTAGCGTGCCGCGCGCTCGGCGCCCGGCGATCCGCGCCCCGCGCGCCGGTGGAACTCGGCCAGCTCCTGCGGGCCGAGCACCCGGCGCGCGAACCGCTCGCCGTAGCGCTCGAGCAGGTCGCGGATCCGCGAGATCAGGACGATGTCGGTGCCGATTCCGTAGATCATGCCTGCGCGCCGCCCGCCCCCTCGCGGATCAGCCGCTTCATCTCCCGGACGGCCTCGCGCATGCCCAGGAAGACCGATCGCGACACGATCGCGTGCCCGATGTGCAGCTCGCGCACACCCGGCAGCGCCGCCACCGGCTGCACGTTGACGTAGTTCAGCGCATGGCCGGCGTTGAAGCGCATGCCCAGCTGGCGCGCCGCGGCCCCGGCGGCGCCGATCCGCTCCAGCTCGGCCAGCACCGCCGGGCTCTGCGCGTCGCGGCCGCCCTCGAAGAACGCGTGCGCATACGGCCCGGTGTGGATCTCGCAGACCTTCGCGCCGGCGGCGTGCGCAGCCTCGACCTGGCGCGGCTCGGCGTCGATGAACACGCTGGTGACGATGCCCTGCCCGGCCAGCCGTGCCACGACCTCGCGCAATCGCGTGCGCTGGCCGTGCACGTCGAGCCCGCCCTCGGTGGTGATCTCGTGGCGCCCCTCGGGCACCAGCATCGCCATCTGGGGGCGCAGGCCGCAGGCGATGCCGACCATCTCGTCGGTCGCGGCCATCTCGAGGTTCAGCTTGATGTGGGTCAGCTCGCGCAGCCGGCGCACGTCTTCGTCCTGGATGTGGCGGCGGTCCTCGCGGAGGTGAACGGTGATGCCGTCGGCGCCGCCGAGGTGCGCCTCGACGGCCGCCCACACCGGGTCGGGTTCGTAGGTGCGGCGCGCCTGCCGCAGCGTCGCCACGTGGTCGATGTTGACGCCGAGTTCGATCAT
>CAYGZN010000359.1:0-3660 GCA_964354355.1 uncultured Burkholderiaceae bacterium
TGCCGCGCCAGCGCCTCGTCGGTGCGGATGTTGTCGCGCCACGTGCCGATGACCGCCATGTCGGCCCGCTGGACCGAGTTCATGCAGTCGTTCGGGCACCCGGAGAACTTGAACTTGAACTTGTACGGCAGCGCCGGCCGGTGGATGTCGTCCAGGAAGCTGTTCAGCACGGTGCGGTGCGCGGCGGCCTCGTCGTAGCACGACTGCTCGCAGCGCGCCGCGCCGACGCAGGACATCGCGGTGCGCACGGCCGGCCCGGCACCGCCGAGGTCGAAGCCGAGTTCGTTGATCTCGTCCCAAGCCGCCTGCACGTTGCCCGACGTGACGCCCTGGAACATGATGTCGCCCGACTGGCCGTGGAAGGCGATCAGCCCCGAGCCGTGGCGCTCCCAGATGTCGGCCATCTTGCGCAGCACGTCGGTGTTGTAGTGCATGCCGGGCGGGGGCATCACGCGCAGCGTGTGGAACTCCGCGGCGTCGGGAAACATCGGCTTGCCGTCGTCGGTCTTGAGCTCGGTGAAGCGCGGGATCACGCCGCCGCCGTAGCCGAAGACACTGACCGTGCCGCCCTTCCAGTAGCCCTTGCGCGTGCGGTACGACGTCTCGAGCTGCCCCATGACGCCGACCATGTAGTCCTTGTCCTTGGCGAGCCGCTTCAGGCCGGTCACGAAGCTCGGCCACGGCCCGCTCTCGAGCGCGTCGAGCATCGGTGTCTCGATCATCTTCTTCGCCATGGATTCCTCCTCCTGCTGCTGCCCGACGCCCGCATCCTACGGACCGTGCGGTATCGCCACCATCCCCTTGTCGGCTATTCTTGCCGTCCGGAGGGCGTGACGACAGCTACCCACAAGGAGTACGGCTCCCCTCCCTCGCACAGGTAGTAGACGCCGCAGGCGGCGCGACGCCCAATCACGACGACCATGGACAAGCTCGAGCTGACGCCCGTCGACCGCTTCACCGTTCCGCTCGGCGGCCAGCAGATCGAGCTGCAGCAGGCCGACTATGCGGTCGGCGGCTTGAGCCTGCTTCGGATCCGCATTCGCGAGGGACGCCGGTTCACGGTGTTCGACATCGACCCCGAGACCGCCCGCGCACTGGGTGCGGCGCTGCTGCGCTGGGGAACCGAGCACGGCGAACGCTGAGATGGCTCACGACGCGGACGTTGCGCAGGTCGTCGACGTCGCGTTCGAGCTGGCCGGCGAGCGCCTGCCGCGCGCGTATCGTGCGCCGCTGTGGCACGTGCTGCTCGATCGGCTGTCCTGGCTTGCACACGAGCCCGGGGTCGGCGTCCACCCGATCCGCACACCGCTGACCGAGCAGCCGGAGCTGCTGGTGCCGCGCCGGGCCCGCCTGACGCTGCGCGTGCCGGCGGCGCGGGTCGAGTCGGTTCAGGCGCTGTGCGGCGCCTCGCTGGTGATCGAGGGCCACACGCTGCAGGTGGGTCCGGCCCACGTCCGCCCGATCGAGGCGTTTCCAACCATCAAGGCGGCGTTCGTCGTGTCCGACGCCCCCGACGAGGCGGGCTTTCACGAAGACGTCGCGCGGATGCTCGCGGCGTGCGGGATGCCGTCGCGCTTCATCTGCGGGCGCCGGTCCAGCCTGCCCGCGGGCGACGCGGTATTGACCGGGAGCAGTGTCGTCCTGCACGATCTTCGCGCCGCGCAGTCCGTCGCCATGCAGCGCCTGGGCCTGGGCGAGCTTCGCCATCTCGGCTGCGGCCTGTTCGTTCCCCACAAGACCATCACCGGGTTGGAAGACCATGACTGACACCCAGACGACCGAATCCGCCGTCACGCTGGACATGACCGGCCTGAGCTGCCCCGGTCCGATCCTCGGCGTCAAGAAGCTGATCATGGAGATGCGCGAGGGCCAGGTCCTGGCGCTGATCTCCGACTGCCCGGCGACCGAGGACGACCTCTTCTCGTGGGCGCAGCACACGGGCAATCGCGTGCTTCGAACCGAGCGCCGCGCGGGCAACGCCACCGCCTACTTCGTGCAGCGCGGGCGCGCCGCGCGCCTGACGCCCGACGTCGAGCTGGACATGCGCGGCGTCGTGTGCCCGGGCCCGATCGTGCAGGCCAAGCAGATGCTCAACGGCATGGCCGCGGGCAACCTGCTGAAGCTGACCAGCAACTGCCCAGGCGACCGGGCCGACATCGAGGGCTGGGCGCGGATCACCGGCGTGACCCTCGAGCAGGTCGTCGAGCTGGGCACGCACGAGTGGGAATTCTTCCTGCGCAAGGCCTAGTGCGGATGGCCCGGCCGCTTCGGATCAAGACGCACTGGTTCCGCGACGGACAGCCCCGCGCGGCCGCCGACGTCGCCTCGGCGCTGTCGGCGACCATCTGGCGCACGGCCAACCACCGGATCCAGAACCTGCGCCAGGGTCGCTTCGACGTCGGGGCCGGAGTGGCCTATGTCGAAGTGCTGGTGGAGCTGCTGTGCCTGCTGATCGTGGCCGCCGACCGGATCGCCTATCGCCACGACCCCGGGGCCTGGCGCGTGGACTTCACGACGGCGCTGTCGCAGCGCACCGGCGAACTGCTGCGCGACAGCTTCGACGACCTGCTCGGCCCGGCGCCCGGCGGCGGCTATCGGCACCGCTTCATCGAGCACCTGAACCGCCGGGCCGCCGAGTACGCCGAATTCGGCTACGGCCCCGATGGCCCCGACTTCGCGCTGCTGCGGCACTTCGGCGCGGTGGTCGCGGACCTGATGGAGGACCCCGACGACCGGCGCTGGGCGCTCGACCAGGCCATGACCGTCGAGGGCCCCGAAGGGGTGGACGTCGTCGAGCGCGCGATGCGCGGGCTGCTCGGCGTGGACCCCAAGCCGCGCCGGTCTGCGGTCTCGGGGGAATGAACGTGCCCGCCCTCGACGCCGCGCCGAAGACCGGCCGCCCGTTCTCGCTCGACGACGACGCGGCCTACCGCGCGTGGCGCGACTGGAAGCTGGCGCGGGCACCCCGGTCGGCCGAAGACCTGATCGTCGAGGTCGGCGATCCGGGAAACCTGACCGGTGCCGAGCTGACCGAGCTGGTTACGCGCTGCCGTGACGCCAACATGGCCGTGTACGCCAGCCGCGGCGCCGGCGGCAAGGACGTCGCACGCGAGCTGGGGCGCCAGCTGGGCCTGACCCGGCTCGATGCCAACTGGCTGGCCGACGAGGACGGCATCAGCAGCCTGCAGGCGGCCACCGACGGCACCCAGCGCCAGTACATCCCGTACACCGACCTGCCGATCCGATGGCACACCGATGGCTACTACCACCCGCCGTCGCGCCGGATCCGCGCGATGCTGCTCCACTGCGTCGAACGCGCAGAGGCGGGCGGCGAGAACCGGCTGATGGATCACGAGATCGCATACATCCTGCTGCGCGAAGCCGACCCGGCGCACGTCGCCGCGCTGTCGGAGCCCGACGTCATGACGATCCCGGCCCGCGCCGACGAGGAGGTCGGCGGGGGCACGGGCCAGGTGCTGCGCCCGGACCAGTGCGGACCGGTCTTCTCGATCGACACGGGGGACGGCGCGCTGCACATGCGCTACACGGCACGCACCCGCAGCATCGTGTGGCGCGACAACGAGGCCACGCGGGCCGCCCGCGCGGCGCTGGCCGGAATCCTCGAGCGCGACTCGCCGCACGTGTTTCGCCTGCGGATGG
>CAYGZN010000360.1:0-3658 GCA_964354355.1 uncultured Burkholderiaceae bacterium
GGGGGGGGGGGGGGGGGAGGGGGGGGGGGGTCGACTGTTTTTTGGGTCGGGTGAGGTCGCCGCGCCGCCACGCAAGATCCCCCCCCCTCCCACGCCCCGCCATGCCCACACACATCGAGACGCTGCGCCAGCAACTGGCCCGCCAGCTGGCGCAGCGAGGCGCGGACGACCCGCAGGTCGCTCACCTTCGCTGGCAGATCGTCAGCCTCGAACGCCAGGCCCGCTGGCGAGCGACCTCGGCCGGCATGTTCGGGTCGGCCGGCAAGTCGAAGACGGGCCGCGCCGCGCGCTGAGCCCGCTCCCCATCGTTTCAGACGCGCGGGCGACGCACGCCGATCGCAGCGCGGTTCACCCGGGTTCCTGCGGCGCCTCGCGTGTCTCGTCCTCCGACGCCAGTTCCGCGGGTTCGAGCCCGGCCCGCCAGCGTGCCGCCATGCGCTCGATCAGGCGCTCGAACGCGCGGGCGTAGCGCTCGCTGTCGAACAGCGGGGCCTGCAGGCGCGTGGCCAGCAGCTGGCGGCGCAGCGCCGCAGCCTCGCGGGGATCGCACGCCAGGCGCAGCGCGATCGACTCGTACTGCGCGAGGTCGGTGGCCACCAGCTGCGGCAGGCCGGCGGCGTGCAGCAGGCTGGCTGCCACCCGCGCCACGAAGCTGTCGCCCGCGCAGGTGACCAGCGGCACCCCGGCCCACAGCGCGTCGCTCGCGGTGGTGTGCGCATTGATCGGCAGCGTGTCCAGGAACAGGTCGGCGTGGGCCAGGCGCGCCAGGTTCGCCGCAGGCGCGACCATCGGCGCGAACACCAGCCGCTGCGGGTCGATCCCGCGACGCTGCGCCTCCCGCTGCAGGTTCGCCACCGCCTGCGGGTTCGACGCGAGCAGCCACAGCACGCTGCCCGGAACGGCCGCGAGCAGCCGGCACCAGACCTCGAAGACCTCGGGCCGGATCTTGTACGTGTTGTTGAAGCAGCAGAACACAAAGCCCTGCGGCGGCAGACCGCAGTCGGCGCGCGCAGGCGTGGGACCCACCTCGCGCTGCCGGTCGTTGGGCTGGTAGCACTGCGGCATGAACGCCAGTTTTTCCGCGAAGGCGTCGGCCATCGCCGGCGGCGTCACGATCGGATCGGTAACGAGATAGTCGACGAAGCCCGCGCCCATCGTGCCCGGGAATCCGAGGTAACTGACCTGGACGGGCGCCGGGCGCAGCGCGACGATCGCCGGGCGCGCGTGCAACGTGTAGCCCTTGAGGTCGACCAGCACGTCGACGCCGTCATCCCGGATTCGACGGGCCACCTCGGCGTCGCTGGTCTCGCGCACGTCCACGAACGCGTCGCCGGCGCGCTCGAGCCGGGCGCGCATCGCAGAACCGTCGTTCGGACCGTACGAGTAGAGCGTGACCCGGAACCGATTGCGGTCGTGCAGCTCCAGCACCTGCACGAGCAACATTGCCGTGGCGTGCTGGTGGAAATCGTTGGACAGGTAGCCGACGTGGATCCTGCCCTGGCGCAACGCCCGCGCCGGGTCCACCGCGGGCATCGGGCGGATCGGCCCGAAATTCGCACGCGCGTGCTCGCCGATCGCCGCGAGCTGGTCGCGCGCGCAGGTCCCGACTGACAGGTACATGAAGGGATTGACGGGCTCGCGTTCGGCGCGCTCGCCGGCGGCCCGCAGCGCCGCGGTGTCTTCCTCGAGGCGATCCCACAGGCACGCGTGCAGGCTGTGGTAGAGGATCCCCGCGTGGGCCGGCCGCCAGTGCGGCGCCAGCGCCGTGACGGTGCGCAGGGCCTCGACGGCCTCCTGGTGCAGCCCCATCGCGTGGAACACGTTGCACAGCATCACGTAGGCCGGAAAGAAGTCCATCTTGCGGGCCACGGCGCGCAGCAGCGCCGACACCGCTTCCTGGTGGCGGCCGACCTGATACAGCACGTGTCCGCAGTCCGCCCAGTCGACGTGGGTCGCATCGGCGCGCTGCGTGGCCGCCAGCGCGGCCGCGAGCGCGTCGCCGTAGCGATGCTGGTCGACCAGCGACGCCTGCAGCATCTGCCGCGCAATGGCGTGGCCGGCATCGACCGACAGCGCGGCCTGAGCGGCCTGCGCCGCGCCGCTCGGGTCACCCAGCTTGCGCCGTGCCTGACCCAGGTTGACCCAGTACAGCGGGTCGCGCGGCGCCGATCGGGCCGCCCGTGCGTAGGCCTTCTCGGCCTCCTTCCAGCGACCCGCCCGGGCGTGCGCCAGGCCGCCGCGCCAGTGGGCTTCGGCCTCGCGCGCGCCGTGGGCCAGGCCGCGCGCCATGTCGGGTGGGCCGGGCATCGGTCGGTTCATCGTGTGGCGTCCAGGTGGGCGGCATCGGGCATCCGGGCGACTGTAGGGCTGCACCGGCCGGCCCGGTCCGCGAATAACGCGGGCAACGCGGGGCTTTTCCGTCCGTTCGCCTGTTCCGTCCGTCCGTAGCAACGCGCTGGGTTCCCGGCCGACGCTGTGGCAGCCTCGAAAGTGGCCAGCCGGGCAAGCAGGCGCCCGGCCCGTTTGACCCCCTACGGAGGGAACCGCATGCGTGGTGCGACACCCTGGATCGACACAGCCGGCGCGCTGCGCGCCCGCTGACGAAACGATGCTCGTCCTGGAGACCGACCGCCACCAGATCGTCGAGCGCGAGGACGTGCTCGAGTGCCTGCGTCGCGCGGCCGCCGCGCACGTCACCTGCACGGTTCGCGCCTCGGGCCGGCCCGAGAGCTACATTTCCCGCCTGCGATCGCTCGACGAGTCGAGCGCGGACCTGTGCTTCGACGCCCCGCGCGCGCCGGTCATCGACCGCGCCATGGGCCCCGGCGCAATGGCCACCGTCGAGTTCAAGCTCGACGAGATCCGGGTGTCGTTCGAGGCGCCCGTGCGGCGGATCGCCCCGGGCAACGGCGGCGTGTTCCTGCACCTGGGCATCCCGTCGACGATCGAGCAGCCGCAGCGTCGTGACAGCTTTCGCGTCACGGTCCCGGGCCACCTGGCCGTGCGCATGACCATCGACCGCGGCGCGCCCCTGCTGCGCGAGCTGCCGGTCGAGAACCTGAGCATCGGCGGCGCGTCGCTGAGCGCAACCGCTTCGCTCGAGCACTTCGAACCGGGCCGCGTGTTCGAGGGGGGCGAGCTCATCATGCCCGACGACCGCGTTTACGCGCTGACGCTGCGGGTTCGCCACGCCAGCGCGCGCCGGCTGGTCGGACAGGTCGGGCAGCTCAGCATCGGCCTGCAGTTCCTGCGCCGCCCGGGCGGGCTCGAGCAGGTCCTGGCCGCGCTGATCGACGAGATCGCGCGCGAATTCGGCAAACCCCCGCGCCCGTGACGCGATCGCAGGCGGCGCCTGCCGCCGAACGACCGCCGGCATCTGCGCGGCAGGTATAATCGGGACGTCGATCGGCAGTCGCCGATCACAAGATCGCTTTCCTCCACGCCAAGGAGTCGTCCCATGTCCACGCCCTTCGAGTCGGCCCGCGAGAAGATCGCCGACGAGTTCGCCACTGCCATGTCCGAAGCCCAGGACATCCTGCAGCGCGCCTCCACCGAGACCGGCGAAAAGGCCCGTGACCTGCGTTCGCAGGTCGAGACCAAGCTGCTGCACGCCAAGCTGCGCCTGCAGGAGCCCGAGGGCCACGCGGTCGATCGGGCC
>CAYGZN010000361.1:0-3651 GCA_964354355.1 uncultured Burkholderiaceae bacterium
TCGCGCGGCGAGAGCCAGCGGGTGCGCCTGGCAGTGGCGCTGACCAGCCGCCTGGAGGACATGCTGCACGTGCTCGATGAACCCACCGTCGGCCAGCACCCTGCCGACGTGGCGCGGCTGGCTTACCTCGACCCGTTGGTGCTGCCAGCCGGGATGCCGCCGGGGCTGGACTTCAGCCGCACCTTCGACCCGCCGCCGATGACCTATTCCAATGCAACCCACGCCTGCGAGGTCGAACTGGGTCCCGCCACGGGCGCGCTGCGCCTGCTGCGCTACGTAGTGGCCGAGGACTGCGGCACCGTGCTCAGCCCCGTGGTCGTGCAGGGCCAGCAGCACGGCGCGGTGGCGATGGGCCTCTCGGGTGCGCTGTTCGAGCAGGTGGTCTACGACGAAAACGGGCAGAACCTGACGGGCCTGTTGTCCGACTACCTCGTGGCCACGGCCGCCGAGCTGCCCGATTTCGAGATCATCCCGATGCACACGCCCAGCCGCCACACGCCTGCGGGCATCAAGGGCATGGCCGAGGGCGGCGTGATGGGTGCGATCGGTGCCGTCACGAACGCCGTCAACGATGCGCTGGCGCCCGCTGGCGTGGTGGCCGAACGCCAGCCGCTGACCCCCGTCTACCTGCGCGGGCTGCTGCGCAGCGGCCGGCCCGGTGCCGGCAAGGAGAACCCGACTTGAACGCTCCCGCAACGCTGGACATCGGCTTCATCGGCCTGGGCATCATGGGCCGCAGCATGGCCGGCCACGTGCAGTGCGCCGGCCACCGGCTGCATCTGTACAACCGGTCGCGCGGCGGTGCTCAGCCACTGCTTCACGCCGGGGCAGCCTGGCATGGCAGCCCGGGCGAAGTGGCCGCGCACAGCGACATGGTGATCACGATGCTCGGCTACCCCTCGGACGTGGAAACCGTCTATCTGGGTGAGGACGGCATCGTCGGGTGTGCCCGGCCCGGGGCGCTGCTGATCGACATGACCACGTCGAGCCCCGAGCTGGCCGAGCGCGTTGCCGCTGCCGCGGCTGCGCGCGGTGCGCACGCGCTGGACGCGCCGGTCTCGGGCGGCGATGTCGGCGCGCGCGACGCCAAGCTGTCGATCATGGTCGGCGGCGATGCGGTCGCGTTCGAGCGCGCACTGTCGGTGCTGCGCCTGATGGGTCCGAATGTCGTCCGCCAGGGCGGGCCCGGAGCGGGCCAGCACACCAAGATGTGCAACCAGATCGTCATCGCCTCGACGATGCTGGGTGTTTGCGAGGGTCTGGCCTATGCGCAGCGCTCGGGACTGGACCCTCAAACCGTGCTCGAATCGATCAGCGGCGGCGCGGCCGGTAGCTTCCTCCTCGGCTACATGGGCCCGCGCATGCTGAAGGGCGACTTCGCGCCCGGCTTCTTCACCGAGCATTTCATCAAGGACATGGGCATCGCGCTGCACGAGGCGCAGCGCATGCACCTGTCGCTGCCGGGCCTGGCGCTGGCCAAGCAGTTGTACGACCGGCTGGCGGCGCAGGGTCACGGACGCGACGGGACACAGGTGCTCTTCAGGCACTACCAGCCCTGACGCGGGCGACCCATGGATCTGAGCGGCGAATACCGCATCCCGACCTCGCCTCAGGCGGCGTGGGATGCCCTGAACGACCCCGAGGTGCTCAAGGCCTGCATCCCGGGCTGCCGCGAACTGCAGCGCGTCTCCGACAGCGAGTTCTCGGCCGTCGTCACGAGCAAGGTCGGCCCCATCAGCGCCACTTTCCGCGGCAGCGTGGCACTCCAGGATCTCGACCCTCCGCGCGCCTATACGCTTGCCGGCCAGGGGCAGGGCGGTGCGGCCGGTTTCGCGAAGATGAAGTCTCGCGTGACGCTGGCCGAGGACGCCGGTGCGACCCTGTTGCGCTACGAGGCGCAGGCCGAGGTCGGCGGCAAGCTGGCGGCCGTTGGCAGCCGGCTCGTGCAGGCGGTGGCCAAGAAGAATGCCGACGACTTCTTCGCGGCGTTCGCGGCGCGGTTCGGCGGCGAGGCGGTGGCCCCCGCCGCGCCCGGGTTCGAGACTGCGCCTGCGGCCGAAGTGGCTGCAGTGGCGCAGCCGGCTGCCGTTGCCGAGGCAACCGCGCCCGCGGCGCGCCAGTCGCCCGCGTTGGCATCCACGGGCGTGCCGACGCTGGCGCCGTGGGTCATCGCACTCATCGCCGGCGGCTGCGGCGTGGTGCTCGGATTCATCCTCGGGCGCTTCTGCGCCTGATGCGGGAAGGTACCGTGCGTCACCAGGCTCCATCGGAACTGAACGAGCCGTCGACTGCACACGAATCACAGGCAATCGCGGATTGGATCCGGGCCCCTGCGATCGATCACGGAGAAATCGAATGGCCAGCAGAATCAATCGCCAGGTGACGCTCAAGTCGCGGCCCGCGGGGATTCCGCAGGCGAGCGACTTCGAGATCGTCGAGACGCCGGTGGCCGCGCTTGCGCCGGGGCAGGTGCTCGTGCGCAATGTCTACCTGACGGCCGAACCGGCCATGCGCGGATGGGTGAGCGCGGTCGCCAACTACTCGGAGCCGGTGCCGCTCGGAGGGGTGATGCGCTCGCCTGCGGTGGGTCGCGTAACGGAATCCCGTCATCCCGGATTTGTGGAAGGCGAGTTCGTCACCGGGATGTTCGGGTGGCAGGACTACGCGGTGGTCGATGCGGGCGCCATCCAGCGCAAGGTTCCCGACGACGGACTGCCGATCTCGACCGCTCTCGGGGTGCTCGGGCTGAACGGGCTCACCGCCTACTTCGCGCTGCTGGAAGTGGGGCAGCCCAAGGCGGGGGAAACGGTCGTCGTGTCGACCGCCGCGGGGGCGGTCGGCTCGTGCGTCGGCCAGATCGCCCGGATCAAGGGTTGCCGCACGGTCGGCATCGCCGGAGGGCCTGCAAAGACGCGGATCTGCCGGGACGAATTCGGATACGACGCGGCCATCGACTACAAGGCTGCGGGGCTGGCGCCGGCACTCGCGGCAGCGTGCCCGGACGGCGTCGACGTCTACTTCGACAACACCGCCGGCGAAATCAGCGACGCCGTGCTCGGGCATCTCAGACCCGGTGCGCGCGTGGTGATCTGCGGCACCGCGTCGGTGTCCAGCTGGGACCCCCCGCCCCTCGGTCCGCGGGTCGAGCGCCACCTCCTCGTGAAGCGGGCGCGCATGCAGGGATTCGTCATTTTCGATCACGCGCCGCGCTTCCCCGAGGGCCTGGCCGCGCTGACCGGATGGCTGCGGGCTGGCCTGATCCGCTATCGCGAGGACATGCTCGACGGAATCGAGCATGCGCCCGGGTCGATCGCGGGTCTGTACCGGGGCGAGAACCTGGGCAAACGAATCATCCGCATTGCGCCCGAAAGCCCGTAACGCATCAGCCAAATGCCGCCGGGGCCGGCCTCGCCTTCACTGAGGCGTGCGACCGTAGCGAATGGACTGCACGATCCCCGAACGAAAACGGACGGTGGCCATCAGGTTTCCGGGGCCCCGGTCATAGACCCACTCCTCGATCGGCTGACACGGCACGAAGAAACCGGCCAGCGAGTCGGGCACCACCTGAAGCGTGGGTCCGTAGTACACGGGCGCGCAGTAGGTGTCCTGCAGCAGCGGCTGGCCGCACTTGAACAGGACCGAAAGGCGGGT
>CAYGZN010000362.1:0-3649 GCA_964354355.1 uncultured Burkholderiaceae bacterium
CGCTGCAGCCAGGATCGCGCGGAGTTCCGTCGGCTCGAACATGCGGTTGCCGTTCCTGTGGCGCTCGCGCCGCAGCACCCGTTTGCTTGGTCGCTTGAACATGGGACCAAATCGAATCGGTCGATCGATCAGCCCCGCATCGTAGCTGTACTTGAATATCGAACGAATCCGCTGCAACTCGTTCCCAAGCGCAACCGGACCCCACACCTTAGCGATCGACGCACGCAGCCGCTCGATTTCGCCGGGGTCTCCGAATCCGTTGAGCACGATCCCGCAGCCCCGCCCAGCCAGCGCCCGGGCAATCCCCAGGCCGATGCCGCTGGTCGAGCCGGTCACGAGGGCGAGTTTGCCTTGGAGCATGGGTGTCCTTCTTCTTGCGCGCGGGGCAGGGCTGTTACCATCGCCATCTTACCTGCCCCCGCAGCCGACACGTAACCGGCCGCCCGCCGCACCATGCCCGAGCCGCAACCGCGCTTCGTCACCTGCTCGCACCCCGGCGGACTGCACCGGATGGCCTACTGGCAGTGGGGCGAGCCCGACAACCCGAGCGTGGTCGTGTGCTGCCACGGACTGACGCGCAGCGGGCGCGAGTTCACGCCGCTGGCGCAGTCGCTGGCGCGACACCACCGCGTCGTCTGCCCCGACATGATCGGTCGCGGGCGTTCGGACTGGGTGGCCGACCCGCAGTGGTACGCGGTGCCGCAGTACGTCGCCGATTGCGTCACGCTGGTCGCGCGGCTCGACGTCGAACGGCTGGCGTGGGTCGGCACGTCCATGGGCGGCCTCATCGGCATGGCGCTGGCTGCGCTGGACGGCACGCCGATCGCGCGACTGGTTCTGAACGACATCGGGCCCGACGTGGACCGCGAGGGCGTCGCGCGGATCGCCGACGTGGTGGGCACCGATCCGAGCTTCGCGTCGTTCGAGCAAGGTGCCGCGCGCGTGCGCGAGCTGGCCGCCGAGTTCGGCCCGCACACCGACGCGCAGTGGGACGTGCTGACGCGCCACTACGTCGTGCAGCGCGACGGCGCGTGGCGCTTCCACTACGATCCGCGGATCAGGGAGCCGTTCCGCACGGCGCCCGCCCCCGATTCGCGCGTGCTGTGGGCCTTGTACGACCGCATTCGCTGTCCGACGCTGGTGATTCGCGGCGAGCACTCCGACCTGCTGGCCGATGCCACCGCACGGCGGATGACCGAGCGCGGCCCGCGTGCCCAGCGCATCGACGTGGCGGGCGTCGGCCACGCGCCCACGCTGGTTCCGGATGCGCAGGTCGGCATCGTCGAGCAGTTCCTGTCCAACCCCTGGCTCGCCTGACCCGGCGTCGCGCGGCCTACACCGATCCCCGAGGGATTCGTCCATGGAAATCAAGCGTCTTCACGTCGGCCCGCGCATGTCGGACGCGGTCGTCCACAACGGCACCATCTACCTGGCGGGCCAGGTGGCCGACGACGCCAGCGAGGACGCGGCCGGCCAGACCCGCCAGATCCTCGCCACGATCGACCGGCTGCTGGCCGAGTGCGGCAGCAGCAAGAGCCGGATCCTGTCGGCACAGATCTTCCTCGCGGACATCAAGGACTTCGCCGCGATGAACTCGGTCTGGGACCTGTGGGTGCCCGCGGGACACACGCCGGCGCGCGCCACGGTCGAATCGCGGCTGGCGGCGCCCAAGTACCTGGTCGAAATCAAGATCGTCGCCGCCGCCTGAGCACTGGCGGAGTCTGCGGGTCGCGCGGTGCGGGTCGGGGCGGCGCGGTCCGTCGGGCCCGTCCCGCAGTTATCGCCAGCCGACGCGATCGATGATCTTCGCTGCCGTGATCTGGGCGCGCCCGATCGAGGCAATCGGCAGGTCGTCGGCCTTGAACGGGCCGAGGGCTTCCAGCGCGGGGTTGCGTGCGACGGCCGTCTTGACCACGGGCCACTCGTTGTTGCCGTTGGCGAGGTAGATCTGCGCCGAGTCGCTGGCCAGGTACTCCATGAAAGCGATCGCGGCTTCGCGGTGCGGTGCGTTCTTCAGCACGCCGCCGCCGGAGATGTTGACGTGCGTGCCCCACGAAGCCTGGTTGGGCCACACGACGCCGATCTTCGCGACAGCCGCCTTGTCGTCGGGGCTGTCCGAACGCATCATCCGGACCAGATAGTAGGTGTTCGTCAGCGCCACGCCGCACTCACCCGAGGCAACCGCCTTGATCTGGTCCGTATCGCCGCCGCGCGGCGGGCGCGCGAAGTTCGCCACGACGCCGCTTGCCCACTGCTGCGCGCCGGCCTCGCCAAGGTGCTCCGACATCGCGCCGATCAGCGACAGCATGTACGGATGCGCTCCCGAGCGCGTGCACACCTTGCCCTTGAGGGCCGGGTTCGCCAGGTCCTCGTAGTTGCGCACGGTGTCGGGCGCTACGGTCTGGCGGTTGTAGACGATCACGCGCGCGCGCGTCGATATGGCGAACCATTCGCTGCCGCGACCGTCGTCCTTGCCCCGCAGATGGGCCGGGATGCGGGTTTCAAGGGTGCGCGACTTGACGGGCTGGAACAGCCCGTCGATCTGGGCGCGCCAGAGCCGGGCTGCGTCGACCAGCAACAGCACGTCGGCGGGGCTCTTGGCCCCTTCGGAGCGCAGGCGCTCGAGCAGCGCCTCGTCGCCTGCCTCGATCCGGTTGATGCGGATCCCGGTCGTGCGGGTGAAGTCCTGGTAGAGGGCCTCATCGGTCTGGTAGTGGCGCGCAGAGTACAGGTTGAGCTCGCGGTCGGCCGCCCGGGCCGGGACGATCGACACGGCGACCGCAGCGACCGCAGCTGCGGTGGCGGCGGTCGCCGCGGCGAGGCCGAACAGCGCGCGCCGTGCCGGTGCTGTGAGTGCGACGCTGATGCGCGCGGGGCGGGCGTCGGGGTGTCGGGGTGTGCTCATTGGGGTCTCGAAGGGGACGGGACTGCCGCCGCTCGGCGGCCGACGACCCGAAGTCTAGTCGGATTCAGATCGTAATGCAAATGCTATCGATTCGCATTCCGGAATCAACGGGGCGCGCGACCTGATGGGGCCTTGCCTTCCTGTGTCGGCCGACGTCGGTCGACGTCGGTCGACCGGGGCACCGCTACATGCCGGGGGTGATGCCCTCGAATCCCGTCGACCACAGCGACGCCGGCGAGCGGGGCGCAGTCGTGCGCGGCGCGGCCAGGTCGCCGGCACGGCCGCCGCGCATTGGGGCCACGCCCGCGCCGGCGACCGGGAGGTAGGCGCCGGCCGCACCAGACCGCGCCGGCACGGGCCCGCTCGCCACTGCGCCTGCGTCGGCCACCAGCACCCGCCGGGCACCGTCGAATCGCCGCAGCCAGTACTCCTTCTCGAGGCTTTCGACGCGAACCGCACCACCGGTGGACGGGGCGTGCACGAACTGGTTGTTGCCGATGTAGATGCCGACGTGGGAGAAGGTGCGCCGCAGCGTGTTGAAGAAGACCAGGTCGCCCGGTCGCAATTCGGCGGGGGGCACCTGTGCCGCGCTGCGGCTCATTTCCTCGCTGCGGCGCGGCAGCACGAGCCCCAGCGTCTCGCGAAAGACGTGCCGCACCATGCCGCTGCAGTCCAGTCCGGTTTCGGGCGTGTTGCCTCCCCAGCGGTAGTTCACGCCGAGCAGCGACAGCGCGCGCAGCACCA
>CAYGZN010000363.1:0-3646 GCA_964354355.1 uncultured Burkholderiaceae bacterium
GTCGGCGCCGCCGCCCTCGATGCGAAGCTTGATCTCGCCGAGCCGGCGCAACGCCTCGGCCTCGGACACGACCTCGTTGGTGCGGATCAGGATGTGGCGCGCACGGGTCTGCTCGACGGGCTTGGAAGCCAGCGTCGAGGCGCCGGGGCTTCGACGCTCGAGCAGCTTGAGCACGTGAAATCCGGCCGGGCTGCGGACCACCGGACCGACCTCGCCGGGCTTGAGCGGCTCGACCGCCTGCACGAACAGCTGGGGCAGCCGGTCCGCCGGACGCATGCCGATGACGCCACCGGCAATGCCCTCGCCCGACTCGGACAGGTTGGCGGCCAGCCGTGCGAAGTCGGCACCGCGACGAGCCTCGGCCGCGATCGCCTCGGCGCGCAGGCGCTGGCGCTCGAGGACGTCGGGCGAGGGGTCGTCCGGCAGCCGCACGACGATCTGCGCGATGTTGAACTCCTCGGCGCCGCCACCGCCCTTGGCCTGCTCGGCCAGGAAAGCGTCGATCTCGGCCTCGGAGACCTGGACTTTGGCGTCGATGTCGCGCTCGCGCAGCCGCGACACGGCGATCTCCTGCGCGATCTCCTCGCGAAACACGGCGTAAGGCGTTCCGTCGAGCTCGACCCGGCTGCGCAGCTGCGCGACGGTCATCTTGTTCTCGTCGGCCATGCGGCCGATCGCACGGTCGACCATCAGTTCGTCGACCCGCACGCCGGCCTCGCGGGCAGCCTGCAGCTGCGCCCGGTCCTGAATCATGCGCTCGAGCACCTGCTTTTCCAGTTCCGAAGCCGGCGGCATGTCGACGCCCTGCGACTTCAGGCGCCGCGCGATCGCCCGGGCACGCCGCTGCAGCTCCACGTCGGTGATGGCCTCCGAGTTGACGACGGCGACGACCCGATCCACGTGAACCGGGCCGCCGGGGGCAGCCGCCGGCGGGGCCGTCGCACCGGGCGCCAGCGGCGCCGACTCGGGGCCCCGTGGCACCTGGAATCCCCCGCTGCCACCGGTGCCGCCCGGCGAGCCGGGCAGCGGCACGCGCAGCTGGGCCCCGGCCGGTACGGCCAGCACGGCGAGGACGGCGCACAGCAGCACCGGCGCGGGCAGGTCACGCAGTCTGTTCATTCGTATCCGTAGAACCTCGAGGGCGGCGCGGGCCGCTGGCTGGGTATCCGGTACCCGGGAATGCTGCGCCGGAGTATATCCAACGGATCCAGGCCGATCCGCGCCAGGCCGGACAGCTCCAGCTGCACGAAGAACCCGGTCGTCTGCTGGCCCTGCGCGGTCACGAACCGCTGCACCACGAACCGCGTGATCCAGCAGTCCGCAGAATACTCGAAACCGGCAACGCCCTCGAGCAGCTCGGGATCGACCTCCTGGATCGCTCCGGTGGTGGTATTGAGCTGCTTGCGCAGCACCGAGTAGTTGATGCGCCCCAGAGCGCTCCATCGGCGCGCGACCGGCCACCGCCACGACAGGTCGATCTGCGCGTAGTCCAGCGCCCGGTAGCGCGCCGCAAGGTTGAGCAGCCTGACGTCCGAGGGCCACCAGCGCCACGCCGCGTTCAGGCGCGGCACGTCGGCCGGGTTCAGCGAGAACGTCATGCCGGCGTCGAACGAGTGGCCGCCGCCGACGTCGCCGGAGGCGGCCAGCAGCACGTCCGAGCGCGACGCCGTGCGGCTCGGAACGCCCGGCAGCGTCACCAGCTGGGGCTCGAAGTACAGCCGCTGCGCCACGCCCATGCGCAGCCACTCCGCCCCCGTGTCCGGGTCGATCAGGCGCGACACCACGCCGGGCGTCAGCTGGTTCGCGTTGGCGATCCGGTCGCCTCCGGAGAAGATGTTCTCGGTGAACAGCGTCGAGAAGTTCAGGTCGTTCTGGGCCGAATCGAAGACGGGGATCTGGTTCTGGTCCTTGTACGGCGTGTAGACGTAGAACAGCCGGGGCTCCAGGGTCTGGATCAGCTCCCGCTCGCGAAAGCGGCTCGAGCGCTCCATCACCAGGCCCGAGTCGAGCGAGAACGTGGGCAGCGTGCGGTTGATGTCGTTGGGTCCGGACGGATTGAAGTCGAGCCGGTAGTACGTGGCGTTGAACGACGCGCGGGGCACGACGAACCAGCCGGGCCCTCCGAACGGCCGGCTCACCCAGGGGTTGACGATGAATCGCCCGCCCTCGGGCGAGCCGGGCAGGTCGCGGCTGAACCACGACGCGTCCGACAGCAGCCCGTAGTCGAAGCCGAGCTGGTCGCGGCGCACGGTCGACAGCAGCAGCTGCGGCAGCCGGTTGTAGGGTGGCGCGGCGCGCGCGTCGAGGATGTTCTGGTACTGCAGCGCACGCGCCTGGAACGACCACTCGCCGAACGAGCGGGCCGCGTAGGCGATGCGAGGCAGGCTGCGCTCGGCGCTCGAGAGGATCGTGCGCGAGAAGTCCACGAAATAGTTGTCGTCCGACACGGCCCGCAGCAGCCAGCCGGCCGACCACCCGTTCCAGTTCGTCAGGGTGTGCGTGCTGTTGACCTGCCAGCGGTCGGTCCCGGTCTCGCGGTCGTTGTTCAGGTACTCGAAGCTGGTCTCGCCGTAATAGGTCGGCTCGAGGTAGCGGGCGATGCCCCCGAGCTGCAGGCCGCGGCGCGCCATCAGCATCGGCAGGAACGTGAAGTCGCGGTTCGGTGCGATGTCCCAGTAGTAGGGCACGCGAATCTCGCCGCCGGTCGTCGAGGTCAGCGACAGCGTGGGCGCGAGCACGCCGCTGCGTCGCTGCTCGCCCAGCGGAAACGAGAACACCGGCGAGCCGAGGATCGGCACCCCCATGAACACGAGCCGCGCCGATTTGCCCACGCCCTCGTCACTGGCCTCGTCCAGCGACAGCGTGTCGGCCTTCAGGTACCAGTCCGGATCGTCCGGCCGGCAGGACGTGTAGACGGCGTCGGACATGTCGACCTGGCCGTCGCCCTTGAAGTCGATGCGGCTCGCGCTGCCGCGCCCGCCGGTCAGCGGCAGCGAGAACCGCGGGCTGTCGAATCCGCCCGTGCCGGCATCGAGCTTGAGCTGCAGCTGCGGGCCCGTGAAGACCTGGCCCTCGCGGGCAATCCGCACGTTGCCGATCGCGATGACCTCGTCGTCGGCTTCGTAGTAGGTGAGCCGGTCGGCCCGGATCACGGTGCCGCCGCGGCGCAGTTCGGCCTCACCCCTGAGCGTGAAGTCGCGCGCCTCACGTCCGTCGAGCTGGTCGCCGCGGCCGAACAGTGGCCTGGGCTGCCCGCGCGCGGGCCCGGGATCGTGCAGTTCGGGATCGAGCCGAAGCTTCAGTTCGAACCCCGCGGCGCCCGGTTCGGCCACCGCAGCGGCCGCCGCATCGGGCCGCTGCGCCGGCGCTGCCTCGGAGAGTTCCTTCGCCGGCGATTGCGCGCCCAGGCTCAGCGGCAGCAGCGCCACACAAAGACCGATCGCGACCGGGGGCAAGCGCATCGAAGGCAGGGTTGGCGTGCGCGCGAGGCGCGGCGGGGCAATCCCTTATTATAGGGAGCCGCCAGGAACCCCCCGATGGACCCACGACTCTCGCAACTCCAGCAGTGGCTGCACGCGCTGCCCGAGCGGCACGGGCTGCAGCCGCAGACGATCCGCCCGGCGTCCAACGACGCAAGCTTTCGCCG
>CAYGZN010000364.1:0-3639 GCA_964354355.1 uncultured Burkholderiaceae bacterium
GCCAGGATCTTCTTGGCGCTGTCCTGGCCGATCACGTACTGGTCGAGGATCGCGCAGATCTCGTGGGGGGTCGGCAACCCGGACTTGACCGCGGCCTGCGAGTCGGCCTGCGTCTCGTCGCGGATGATGTCGTTGCACAGCTCGATGCACTCGTCGCAGATGAAGACGGACGGCCCGGCGATCAGCTTGCGCACCTCGTGCTGGCTCTTGCCGCAGAACGAGCAGTACAGGAGTTTCTCGCTCGAACCCTTCTTCTCGGACATGGTCACCCCTGACTGTGCACCGACCGGGCCCGTCCCGGGGCCCCGCGACCTGCGCGCCGCATCACGCCGCGGCTTCGCGGCTGGCCAGCACCTTGTCGATCAGGCCGTAGCTTACCGCATCTTCCGCGGACAGGAAGTTGTCGCGGTCGGTGTCGCGCGCGATCCGCTCGACGTCCTGGCCGGTCGCCTCGGCCAGCAGGCGGTTGAGCCGCTCGCGCAGGTAGAGGATCTCGCGCGCGTGGATCTCCACGTCCGAGGCCTGACCCTGCGCGCCGCCGGAGGGCTGGTGGATCATGATGCGCGAATTGGGCAGCGCGAACCGCTTGCCCTTGGTTCCCGCAGCCAGCAGGAATGCGCCCATGCTGGCGGCGATGCCCATGCACAGCGTCGACACGTCGGGCTTGATGAATCGCATCGTGTCGAAGATCGCGAGGCCGGCCGAGACCGAACCGCCGGGCGAGTTGATGTAGAAACTGATGTCCTTGTCCGGGTTCTCGGACTCCAGGAACAGCATCTGCGCAACGACCAGATTGGCGGTCTGGTCCATCACGGGCCCGACCAGGAAGATGACGCGCTCGCGCAACAGACGCGAGTAGATGTCGTACGCGCGCTCGCCGCGCCCGCTTTGCTCGATGACGATCGGCACCATGCCCAGGCCCTGCGGCCCGCGCGACAGGTCGGCGTTGACGAGGTCCTCGACCAGACTGTTGAACTTCATGCTTGCTTGCTCCTTGGGCGCGGGGACTTGGGGCCCGCTTGCGATCCGGGACGCGCCCGGACCGATGGACGACATTGTGCCTGACTGCGTGAGGCGCCCCCGCGGGCCGCCACCGATCGGGCGACCGGCGGTTGGCCCGGACCGGTGTGCCGCTGCCGGGGCGGCGTCGTTGCCGACAGGCCCTCGGGCGACGCCCGCCGCACGGGCCGGTTCGCGATCAGCCCGCGGCCGACATCAGTTCGTCGAATGCAAGCTGCCGGTCGGTGACCCGCGCCCGCGACAGCACCCAGTCGACGACGTTCTGTTCGACCACCAGCGCCTCGACCTCGGAAAGCCGCTCGCGGTCGCTGAAGTACCAGCGCACCACTTCGGCCGGATTCTCGTACGACTGGGCGAACTCCTCGATCTGGCGGCGCAGCTGGTCGGGCTTGGCCTGCAGCTGGTTCTGCCGGACCACGTCCGCGACGATCAGCCCCAGCCGCACCCGCTTGCCCGCCGAATCGTCGAAGGCGTCGTTCGGGAACGGAATGTTCTTGATGTCGACGCCGCGCTGCTGCAGGTCGGCCTTGGCGCGCTCGGCCAGGCTCGCGGCCTCGGCGGCGACGAGCGCGCGGGGCACCTCGATGTCGGCCAGCCGGGGCAGCGCATCCATCACGGCCGTCTTCACGCGCGCGCGCAGCCGCTGCGCGACCTCACGCTCGAGATTGCCGCGCACGTCCGATCGCAGCTTGGCCAGATCGCCGTCGGCCACCCCGAGCTGCTTCGCGAACGCTTCGTCCAGCTCCGGCAAACGGGGCGCCTCGACCTTGCGCACGGCGACCTCGAACGCGGCCGTCTGCCCGGCCAGCTCCTTGGCCGAGTAGTCGGCCGGGAACGCGACCGGAAAGGCGACGCTCGCGCCCGCCGCAGCCCCGCGCACGCCCTTCTCGAAGTCGGGCAGCATCCGGCCTTCGCCGAGCACGAACGGGAACTCGCTGGCGGTGCCGCCGGCAAACGCCACGCCGTCGAGCTTGCCTGCGAAGTCGATCGTGACCCGATCGCCGTCGGCCGCCGGACGCTCGACCGGATCCCACTGCACGCGCTGCTTGCGCAGGATCTCGAGGGTCTTGTCGACCTCGGCCTCACCCACCGTGCACGCGGGCCGCTCGACTTCGAGCACCGACGGATCGCCCAGGCGAACGTCGGGGTAGACCTCGAACGTGGCGGTGAAACCGGCCCGGCCCGCGTCGGGCTCCTCGCGCGGCTCGATGTGGGGCTGGCCCGCCACGCGCAGGCTGTGCTCGGTGAGCGCGTCGGTGAACGCCTTGGACACGGCGTCGCCCATCACCTCGGCCT
The DNA here is from genome assembly GCA_964354355.1 of uncultured Burkholderiaceae bacterium. Lineage (GTDB taxonomy): Bacteria > Pseudomonadota > Gammaproteobacteria > Burkholderiales > Burkholderiaceae_E > CAYGZN01. The sequence goes on from CAYGZN010000364.1 coordinate 2,317, forward strand.
GAACCTGCGGCCCGTAGGACTGCTGGATCATCTTCATCGGCACCTTGCCGGGACGGAAGCCCGGCATGCGCACGGTGCGCGACAGGTTGCGCAGCTTGCTGTCGACCTGCCGGCCGATGTCGTCCATCGACACCGACAGGCTCAGGCGGCGTTCGAGCGCGCCGGTCGTTTCCAACTGAGTGGCCATCTTGCGTTCGTCCAGTTACGGTGTTCTTGTCGATGCGTCCCCGCGTGATCGCAGCCGCGCCCGGTTGCCGGGCGGGCGTCATGGTGCGGCCGAAAGGACTCGAACCTTCACGCCTCTCGGCGCCAGGACCTAAACCTGGTGCGTCTACCCATTCCGCCACGGCCGCAGGGGCCACGCGGGCCCTCCGAGCGCGGTATTGTAGTCGATCGCCCGCGTCGGCTTCGCCCGCTCGGCGGTGCGCCGCTCAGACCGCAGGCCGCCGGACCCGGTGCCACGCGACGTACAGGGCCGGCACGAACAGCACCGTGAGCGCTGTCGCCACGATCAGGCCGCCCATGATCGCGAATGCCATCGGCCCCCACAGCACGTCGCGCGACAGCGGCACCATGGCCAGGATCGATGCGGCCGCCGTCAGGCAGATCGGCCGGAAGCGCCGGACCGCCGACTCGCGCACCGCCTCCCAGGCACCGTGCCCCTCGTCGCGATACTGACGGATCTGGTCGACCAGGATCACGGTGTTGCGCATGATCATGCCGCCCAGCGCGATCGTGCCCAGCATCGCGACGAAGCCGAACGGGCGTCCCGATGCCAGCAGCGCCGCGGCGACGCCGACGATGCCCAGCGGTGCCGTGACCAGCACCATGAACGTCAGCGAGAAGCGCCGCAGCTGCAGCATCAGCAGGCCGACGACCAGGGCCAGCATCAGCGGCATGCCGGCGTTGATCGATGCCTGTGCCTTCAGATTCTCCTCGTACGGCCCTCCGGCCTCGATGCGGTAGCCGGGCGTCAGCGTGGCGCGGATCGGCTCCAGCAGCGGGTCGATCTGCATCGCGACGTCCGGCGCCTGCACGCCTTCGACGATGTCGGCGCGCACGGTCAGCGTGGGCTCGCGGCTGCGGCGCCAGATGATGGGTTCCTCCATCACCTCGCGGATGCCGGCGATCTGCGACAGCGGCACCGCGCTGCCCAGCGACGTCTGGATCTGCAGGTTCGGCACGTTGGACAGGCTGGTGCGCTCGGCCTGCGGGGCGCGCATCACGACGTCGATCAGCTTGTCGCGCTCGCGGAACGTGCCGATCGTGGCGCCGGACACGGCGCCGCCCACGGCACGCGCAACCTGCGCGCTGCTCAGGCCG
>CAYGZN010000365.1:0-3624 GCA_964354355.1 uncultured Burkholderiaceae bacterium
CAGCTGCATCGGGTCGATGTGCAGCAGCGCCAGTCCGGACGGCTTGGTCGCGGCCTGCCACAGGTGGGCGACCATCGCGCGCGCGTGGCCGTGTCGCGCGGCGTGGACCAGTGAATCGACGGCGTCGAGCGGCGCCGAGTAGTCCGGCGGTATCAGGTCGGACAGCACGACGTGGCCGGCAGCGCGCGGCAGCCATCGCGCGCAGCCGGCCAGAAAAGCGTCGACTGCTGCGAAATCGGGCAGGTACTGCAGCACCGAGTTCACGACGATCAGGTCGTAGGATTCCGGGTCCAGCGCGTCGACGTGCTCGACGAGGCGGGACGACTGCAGGCCACCGGCCTGTGCGATGCGGTCGTGCGCCAACGCCAGCGCCTGCGGGTCGGGATCGAAGCCGTCGACGCGGGCCACCCTGCCGGACAGCCGCAGGCCGACGTCGAAGTAGCCGCACCCGTAGTCCAGCACGCGGGTGGTGCTGCCCAGCAGCCCCGAGCGCGAGAGCCACTCGAGCAGCGGCTCCACCCACAGCGCGGCCATGCCGACGTTGCGCGCGTGCGCGGCCTGATGGGCCATCCAGGCAGATTCCGACACGGTGGGTCACCGATCCCCGTCCAGGCGATGCATCATCATAGTGCAGGCGTCTGCGCCGCATCGAAACCGGAGCGTCCCCATGACCGAACCCACCCTCGCCTCGTCCATCCGCCTCGACGGCACACGCGTGCTGGTCGCCGGCGCCAGCCGCGGCATCGGCCGCAGCATCGCGCTGGCCTTCGCGCAGTGCGGCGCCGCCGTGTCGGTCTGTGCACGCGGCGAGGCATCGCTCGCAGCGGCACGCGCCGAGCTCGAGGCCCTCGGCCATCCGGTGCACAGCGCGGTGTGCGACCTGGCGCGCGGCGACCAGATCGATGCGTGGGTGGCCGCGGGCGCGAAGTCGCTCGGCGGCATCGACGTGCTGGTCAACAACGCGTCGGGCTTCGGCATGGGCGACGACGAGGCCGCCTGGTCGGCGTGCATGCAGGTCGACATGATGGCGATCGTGCGGGCGAGCCACGCGGCGCTGCCCGAGCTGGTGCGGGCGGCGGCCGGCGGCTCGGGCCGTGCGGCGATCGTCAACGTGTCGTCGATCTCGGCGCTGCGCCCGTCGGTGCGCACACCCGCCTACGGCGCCATGAAGGCGGCCGTCGCCCACTACACCACCAGCCAGGCGGCGACGCTGGCGCGACAGGGCATCCGCGTGAACTGCATCGCGCCTGGATCGATCGAGTTCCCCGGCGGCACCTGGGAGCGCCGCAGGACCGACGACCCGAAACTGTACGCGCGGATCCTGGCCAGCATCCCGTTCGGGCGGCTGGGCACGCCGGACGAGGTGGCCCAGGCCGCGCTGTTCCTGGGCTCGCCGTTTGCGCGCTGGATCACCGGCCAGACGATCGCCGTCGACGGCGGCCAGCTGCTCGGCGCGTGATGCCCCGTGCGGGGCTCCGACGCCCCGCGCGCAGGCCGCATCGCCGTCGCGGCGCTTGACGGCGGCAGGCCCCGCGTCGAGAATTCCGGACATAATTAACCGGTTCGGTAATTCCGGCGCCGAACGACTCCGAGGAGACACCCGATGATCCGCCTGACCCGCCTGTTCCGGCTCGCGCTGGCCGGCCTTGCCATGACCGCGTCGGCCGCGGCCTTCGCGCAGTACCCCAATCGACCGGTCACCCTGGTGGTGCCGTGGGGCGCGGGCGGCGGAACCGACGCCGTGGCGCGGATCATCGCGAGCCTGATGGAGAAGGACCTCGGCCAGCCGATCAACGTCGTGAACCGCACCGGCGGCTCGGGCGTCGTCGGCCACCAGGCGATCGCGACGGCTGCGCCCGACGGCTACACGATCGGCATGATCACCGTCGAGATCACGATGATGCACCACCAGAAGCTCACCGAGCTGAACCCGACGAGCTACACACCGATCGGGCTGGTCAACCTCGACCCCGCAGGATTCCAGGTGCGTGCCGACTCGGCATACAAGTCGATGAACGACGTGGTCGCCGCGATCAAGGCCAACCCGGGCAAGTTCAAGGCGTCGGGGACCGGCCAGGGCGGCATCTGGCACCTCGCGCTGGCCGGCATGCTCAGCGACCTGAAGGTCGATCCGGCGACGGTGCCGTGGGTGCCGTCCAACGGCGCGGCGCCCGGCCTGCAGGACTTGGTGGCCGGCGGCGTGGAGTTCGTGCCGTGCTCGCTGCCCGAGGCACGCTCGCTGATCGACGCCGGCAAGGTCCGCTCGCTGGCCGTGATGGACGGGCAGCGCGCAGCGCTGATGCCCGACGTGCCGACGCTGAAGGAAGCCACCGGGTCGACGTGGACCACCGGCGCGTGGCGCGGCATCGCGGCGCCCAAGGGCCTGCCCGCCGACGTGACGGCCAAGCTCGAGGCCGCCGTCAAGAAGGTCTACGACAGCAAGGACTACAAGGACTTCATGGCGCAGCGCGGCTTCGGCATGATCTACGGCAACGGCGACGCGTTCGCCAAGTTCATGGCCAAGGGCGACGCGGACATGAAGAAGGTGATGACCGAGGTCGGCATCGCGAAGTAGGCCGACCGGGTTGCGGGCCGACTTCGTCGCGAAGAAAGCACGGACTTGCAGCGACACGACCGGATCATCGGCCTGCTGCTGACACTGCTCGGGGCGGCGGTGTTCGTCTCGGCGCGATCGTTCCCCAACGTGCCCGGACAGAAGCTCGGTGCCGCGACGCTGCCGCTGGTGGTCGCAGCCGGCCTGATGATCTGCGGCGTGGCGCTGGTGGCGCGCGGCTGGCGCGAGGCGCGTGCGGCCCGCGCACCCGGCCCGCCGCGGGACGCGCCAGGCCGCAACCCGGAGCACTTCGCCGCGCCACTGGTGATCCTCGCGTCGATAGCGGTCTACGTCGCGCTGTCGGAACAGCTCGGGTATCTGCTCGTGGCGCCGCTGACGCTGCTGATCGGGTTTCGCGCGCTGCGTGTGCGCTGGGGGCCCGCAGTCGGCTGGTCCATCGCCGTCACCGCCTTCGTGCACGTCGCGTTCTACAAGCTGCTCAAGGTGCCGCTGCCATGGGGCATCGTGCGCCCGTTCTATTGAGCGCCGCACCCTCCCCGGCCGCCCGCTGATGGAACCGATCGTCGCCGCCTTCGGACGGGTGATGCAGCCGTATGTGCTGCTGGTGATCCTGCTGTCGGCGCTGTACGGGCTGTTCGTCGGCGCGATCCCGGGGCTGACGGCCACGATGGCCACTGCGCTGCTGGTGCCGATCACGTTCTTCATGCCACCGATCCCGGCCGTGGCCGCGATCGTCACCGCCACCGCGATGGCGATCTTCGCGGGCGACATCCCGAGCGCGCTGCTGCGCATGCCGGGCACCCCCGCGTCGGCGGCCTACACCGACGAGGCCTACCTGCTGACGAAGAAGGGCCAGGCGGAGATCGCGCTGGGCTCGGGGCTGGTGTTCTCGGTGCTCGGGGGCATCTTCGGCGTCGCCGTGCTGGTGCTGGCGGCCCCCGCGCTGGCCGAGGTCGCGCTGAAGTTCAGCTCGTACGAGTACTTCTGGCTGGTAATGCTGGGCTTCACCTGCGCGATCTTCATCGCCGGCGACGATCCGCTCAAGGGCG
>CAYGZN010000366.1:0-3617 GCA_964354355.1 uncultured Burkholderiaceae bacterium
ACAAGTTCCACCCCGACTTTGCCGGCAAGGTCAACGTCTGGTGGGGCGACCCGACGCAGGACCATGGCCTGGCCACGCTGGAAGGCGGCGACGTCATGCCCATCGGCAAGGGCAACGTGCTCATCGGCATGAGCGAACGCACCTCGCGCCAGGCGATCAGTCAGCTCGCCGCCACGCTGTTCAAGAAGGGCGCAGCCGAGCGCGTGATCGTGGCCGCGATGCCCAAGATCCGCGCCGCGATGCACCTGGACACGGTGTTCACCTTCGCCGACCGCGACTGCGTGCTGCTGGCGCCGGACTTCCTGGCCAAGACCACGACCTTCTCCTACCGCCCGAGCAAGCACCCGAGCGGTGTCGAGCTCGTGGCCGAGAAGAAGCCCTTCGTCGACGTGGTCGCGCAGGCGCTGGGCTTCAAGAAGCTGCGCGTGGTCGAGGCCGGCGGCAGCGACTACCAGCGCGAGCGCACGCAGTGGGACAGCGGCGCCAACCTGGTCTGCGCGTCGCCGGGCGTGGTCTATGCGTACGACCGCAACACCTACACCAACACGCTGCTGCGCAAGGCCGGCATCGAGGTCATCACCATCGTCGGCGCCGAACTCGGCCGCGGCCGCGGCGGCGGCCACTGCATGACCTGCCCGATCATTCGCGACGCGGTGGACTTCTGAGTGCTCGTGAGCGTTTGCGACGACCGCATTTCGAGCCGGTGGGGTGTTGCGCGTGGGCGCACCCCCTTCACCGCCGGCTGCGCGATGCCCCGGATTGCCTCAGGCTGCCCGGGGCGAGCCAGCCGGTGACGTGCGGGCCGGTGACGTGCGGGCCGGCCGTGGGCGGTGCCCCGCCCGCGGCCGATGATATGGACTGAGCACATGGCTGGCAACGAGATCGACACAGCAGCGGCCGCGCCCAAACGCACCTTCAAGTTCCCCGGAGCGGTGGCCACGCTGGCCATCGTCACCGTGCTGGTGTGGCTGGCGGCGTTGTTCGTCCCGCCCGGCATCTACCTGACCGACCTCGACGGCTCTCCCATTCCGGGCACCTACACGCCGATCGAGCCGCCGCTGACATCGGCCGAGCGCGTGCAGCAGCTGATCCTGGCGCCGGTCAATGGCGTGTACGGGCTGCGCAACCTGGACACCGACGTCGTCGACACCGAGACGGTGGGCCGCATCTTCGGGCAGATCGGCATCATCGTCTTCATCATGTCCATCGGCGCGTTCATCTCGGTGAGCTTCGCCACGCGCGCGCTGGAGGTGGCGGTGGCCGCGCTGGCGCACCGGCTGCGCGACAAGGGCTGGCTGTTGATCAGCGCGGTGATGGTGCTGTTCTCGGCGCTGGGCTCGACGATGGGCTTCTCGGTCGAGACGCTGGGCTTCTATGCGCTGTTCCTGCCGCTGATGAAGGCGCTGGGCTACGACCGGCTGGTCACCGCGTCGATGATCATCCTCGGCGCGCTGGTCGGCGTGATGGCGGCGACGGTCAACCCGTTCTCGATCGGCGTGGCCGCCAACGAGGCCGGCGTGTCGCTCGGCGAGGGCATCGGGCTGCGCCTGCTGCTGTGGGTGGTGCTGACGGCGATGGCCGTCGGCTGGGTGTTGCGCTATGCCGCGCGCGTGCGCCGCGATGCGTCGGCTTCGTTGGTCGGATGGGACGATGGCGACGCCGCCGCCGCCGCCGCCGGCGCCGAGCCAGATGCCGCGCCACCGCCAGCGTCGCCGGATGCGGTCGCGGCGAGCTTGAGCGGCAAGCAGAAGGCGGTGCTGGCCATCACCGCCGCGGCCTTCGGGCTGATGATCTTCTCGGTGATTCCGTGGTCCGCGGTGCTCGGCGGCCGCGCCGCGCCGGCCGACTATTACGGCAGCCACGAGGTGGCCGGCAGCGCGCCCTTCTGGTTCGAGCTGAACTGGTGGTTCCCGGAACTGTCGATGCTGTTCATCCTCGCGTCGGTGCTGGTGGGCTTCGTCGCGAAGATGGGCGAGAAGGAGACGGTGCGCCTGATCTCCGCGGGTGCCGCCGACATGATGGGCCCGGCGATGGTGGTGCTGCTGGCCGGCGGGGTGTCGGCAATCATGAACAACACGCAGACCATGGGCACGATCCTGCATTCGATGGAGCAGCTCGTCAGCGGCACGTCGGCCGGGATGTTCGCACTGCTGACGGTGGGGCTGAACGTGCCGCTGGCGATGCTGATCCCGTCCAGCTCGGGCCACGGCGCGCTGGCCATGCCGCTGCTGGCGCCGCTGGCGGACTTTGCCGGGGTCAGCCGTGCCACCACCATCACCGCCTGGATCATGGGGCACGGGCTGGCGCTGATGTTCTCGCCCACCAGCGTGGTGCTGGTCGGCGGGCTGGCGATCGCCAAGGTCGGCTACGAGAAGTACCTGCGCTTCGCGTGGCCGCTGCTGCTCGCTTTGTTCGCGGTGTCGACGGCGATCATCGGCGCCGTGGCCAGCCTCGTACAATGACCGCTGCGGCGGCGGCTGCGGCGTGCCGCAGCCGCAGATACCATGCGCTCTCCGCGCATTCTTGGAGCACGACCTTGCCCGCCCGACACGACATACAGCCCCTGGCCCCCGCGGCGCGCCTGTTCATCGTCCCCGCGCTGCTGCTGCTGACGTTGCTGGCCGCCTGCCAGCGCGAGCAAGCGCCCGCCGCACCGGAAATCCGCCCGGTGCGGGCCGTCACCGTGGCCGCGCGTGCATCCGACCAGACGGTGGCACTGACCGGCACGGTGCAGGCGCAGACCGAGATCAACCTGTCGTTCCGCGTCGACGGCCGCCTGGTCGAGCGCACCGTGGACGTGGGTGACACGGTGCGGCCCGGCCAGCTGATTGCCAGGCTGGACCCGCAGAACGAGGAAAGCGCGCTGCAGTCGGTGCGCGCGCAGATGGCCGGCGCCAATGCGCAGCTGGTCGAGGCCCGCAGCAACTACGCGCGCATGCGCGAGCTGGTGGTCGAGGACGCGGTGTCGCGCGCGCAGTACGAGCAGGCCAAAGCGGTGCAGCAGTCGGCCGAGGCCCAGCTGCAGGCGCTGCAAGGGCAGGTGGCGCTGGCTCAGAACCGGCTGAGCTACACCCGACTGTATGCAAACGTCGCCGGCGTCGTCACCGCGCGCGGCCCCGAGCCCGGCGAAGTGGTCGGGGCCGGCCGCATGGTCGTGCAGGTGGCGCGCGAGGGCGCGCGCGACGCGGTGTTCGACATGCCGGCGCAGGTCAAGGACGCGGCGTCGCTCGATCCGCAGAGGCTCGTCAGCCTCGGCAAGGACGGCCGGCCGGGCACGGGGGCCGACGCGGCGCGCGACCTGACCGTCACGCTGGTCATGAACCCGCAGGTCAGCGCGATCGGCCGCGTGCGCGAGGTCGCACCGCGTGCCGACCCGGTGACCGGCACCTTCGCGGTGCGCGTGCGGCTGATCGACCCGCCGCCGGCCATGCGCCTGGGCAGCACCGTCACCGGCCGCATGCGGCTGCCCGGCTCGCTGGCCATCCAGGTGCCGGCCACCGCGCTGGTGCGCGCCGATGGCCGCACCTCCGTGTGGGTGTTCGACAAGGCGGCAGGCACGGTCTCGCTGCGCAACATCGAGCTGGGCGCCGCCGACGCCAACAACGTGCAGGTGGCTT
>CAYGZN010000367.1:0-3610 GCA_964354355.1 uncultured Burkholderiaceae bacterium
GCCGACGAAGAATGGCCGCGTGGGACGCGGCCGATTCTGAAGGAGGCGAGGGCAGTCCGCGGGACGACAGTCGCGCGGACCGCGATCCCCGGAGCCGCGCACCCCTCCCACCCGTCCACGCCACTCGACCGACGCCCCAACCCCGTCCTGGCAAGACGATCAACCCTCACGCCCAGTCCCGCGGCTTGAGGAACTCGTCGTACAGCCGTGCCTCGGCGCTGCCCGGCTCCGGGCGCCAGTCGTAGCGCCAGCTGGCCAACGGCGGCATCGACACCAGGATCGACTCGGTGCGGCCGCCCGACTGCAGTCCGAACAGCGTGCCACGGTCGTAGACCAGGTTGAACTCGACGTAACGGCCGCGCCGGTACGACTGGAACGCGCGCTCGCGCTCGCCGTAGGGCGCGTCCCGATGGCGCTCGACGATCGGTCCGTAGGCGTGCAGGAACGCGTCGCCGACGCTTCGCGTCATCGCGAACGACCGGTCGAAACCGAGCTCGCTGAAGTCGTCGAAAAACACGCCGCCGACGCCGCGCGGCTCGTTGCGGTGCTTGAGAAAGAAATATTCGTCGCACCACTTCTTGAAGCGCGGGTACAGGTCGGGCCCGTGCGGGTCGAGGGCTTCGCGGCACACGCCGTGGAAGCGGACCACGTCCTTCTCGTACGCGTAGTACGGTGTCAGGTCCATGCCACCGCCGAACCACCAGACCGGCGCCGCGTCGGGCGAGCCGGGCGCTGCGTCGGGCCTGGGCAGCGCGACGAAGCACCGCACGTTCAGGTGCACGGTCGGCACGTACGGGTTGCGCGGGTGGATCACCAGCGACACGCCCATCGCCTCGAAGCCGCGGCCGGCCACGCCGGGCCGGCTGGCAGTGGCCGAGGGCGGCAGGCGCGAGCCGTGCACGTGCGAGAACAGCACGCCGCCCCGCTCGAACACGCGACCGTCCTCGATCACGCGGCTGACGCCGCCCCCGCCTTCGGGCCGCTGCCAGGAGTCGGCGCGGAACGCGCCGCCGTCGAGTGCTTCGAGGCCGGCGACGATGCGCCCTTGCAGGCCGAGCAGGTAGTCGCGCACGGCGGCGGTGTCGACGGTATCGCGGGGGTTCATCGTTGGCAGCGGATCATCGAGGCACCGTCGCGTGGCGGCGGGTGGGCGGTTCGGGAACGCGTTGGGCGCACGCCGCGTGAGGGCCGGGTGGAGGATCGGCGCGCGACTCAGCGCGGCCGGACGGTGGAGCGGCGCGACACCGCGCGGAAACCGATGTCGCGCCGGTACTGCATGCCGTCGAATCGGATGCCGTCGACGACCGCGTAGGCGCGCGACTGGGCGATCTTGACCGAGTCGCCCAGTGCGGTCACGCACAGCACCCGGCCGCCTGCGGTGACGACGCGGCCGTCGCGCTCCGCGGTGCCGGCGTGGAACACGAGGCAGTCGTCGCCGACCGCGGCGCCGCTGCCCAGCCCGTCGATCGGATCGCCCGCGCGCGGATCACCGGGATAGCCGCCGGCGGCCAGCACGACGCCCAGCGCGGTGCGCCGGTCCCACTCGATCTCGGTGCGATCGAGCGTGCCGGCGATCGCGTGCTCGAACACCTCGGTCAGGTCGCTCTTGATGCGTGCCATGATCGGCTGCGTCTCGGGGTCGCCCATGCGGCAGTTGAATTCCAGCGTGCGGGGCCGGCCCGCGTCGTCGATCATCAGGCCCGCGTACAGAAACCCGGTGTACGGAATCCCGTCGGACGCTATGCCGTTGACGGTCGGCAGGATGATCTCGCGCAACACGCGCGCGTGGACCTCGGGAGTGACCACCGGCGCAGGGGAATACGCGCCCATGCCGCCGGTGTTGGGGCCGGCGTCGCCATCGGACAGCCGCTTGTGGTCCTGGCTGGAGGCCAGAGCCAGCACGTGCCGCCCGTCGGCCAGCACGATGAGGCTGGCTTCCTCGCCGCGCAGGAACTCTTCGATGACCACGCGGGCGCCGGCGGCGCCCATGCGGTTGTCGACCAGCATCATGTCGATCGCGGCGTGGGCTTGCTGCACACTCTCGGCGACCACCACGCCCTTGCCGGCGGCCAGGCCGTCGGCCTTGACGACGATCGGGGCGCCGCGCTCCTCGATGTACGCGTGCGCAGCGGTCGCGTCGGTGAAGGTGTGGTAGTCGGCCGTCGGGATGCCGTGGCGCTTCATGAACGCCTTGGCGAAATCCTTGGAGGATTCGAGCTGGGCGGCGGCGCGCGTCGGGCCGAAGATGCGCAGCCCGCGGCTGCGGAACAGGTCGACGATGCCGGCGGCCAGCGGGGCCTCGGGCCCGACCACCGTGAATGCCACGCCCTCGCGTGCGGCGAACTCGGCCAGTTCGTCGAGGCCGGTCATCGGCACGTTCTGCAGCCCGCGCTCGCGGCCCGTTCCGCCGTTGCCGGGCGCCACGTAGACGACCTGCACGCGCCCCGAGCGTGACAGCCGCCACGCCAGCGCGTGCTCGCGCCCGCCCGAGCCGACGACCAGCAGCTTCATGACGCCATCACCGCGTTGGTGTAGACCTGCTGCACGTCATCGAGGTTCTCGATCGCGTCGAGCAGCTTCTGCATGCGCACGGCGTCGTCGCCGCAGGACTCGCACTCGTTCAACGGTCGCATCGTGATCTCGGCCAGTTCGGCCTTGAGCCCGGCCTTCTCGAGAGCGGCCTTGACCTGCGAGAAGTCGCCCGGCGCGCAGACCACCTCGATGGCGCCGTCTTCGTCGGTGGTCACGTCCTCGGCGCCGGCCTCGATGGCGACCTCCATGACCTTGTCCTCGGACGTGCCGGGGGCGAACAGGAACTGGCCGCAGTGCTTGAACAGGAACGCGACCGAGCCGTCGGTCCCCAGGTTGCCGCCGTACTTGGAGAACGCGTGGCGGACCTCGGCGACCGTGCGGGTGCGGTTGTCGGTCATGCAGTCGACGATGATCGCGGCCCCGCCGATGCCGTAGCCCTCGTAGCGGATCTCCTCGTAGCTGCTGCCGTCGAGCCCGCCGACGCCCTTCTGGATGGCGCGCTGGACGGTGTCCTTGGGCATGTTGGCGTCGGACGCCTTGTCTACCGCCAGGCGCAGTCGCGGATTGCTGCCGATGTCGGCGCCGCCCAGCTTGGCCGCGACCGTGATCTCCTTGATCAGGCGCGTGAACAGCTTGCCGCGCTTTTCGTCCTGGCGGCCCTTGCGGTGCTGGATGTTGGCCCACTTGGAATGACCGGCCATGAACTCGACCCCGATGCGATTTCGCTGTAAGGTGGCTGCGCGGCGCCCCGCAAGGCGGGTGCACGACACCGACAAACCGCAATTTTACCATTGCCCCCATGGCCGACCCCTTGCCGATCGCCCGCAGCGGCGATACCGAGCTCTGCCTGCTTCCGGCGCTGGCCAACCGCCACGGCCTGATCACCGGCGCGACCGGCACCGGCAAGACGATTTCGCTGCAGGTGCTGGCCGAGCGGCTGTCCGGCATCGGCGTGCCGGTCTTCATGGCCGACGTCAAGGGCGACCTGACCGGCCTGTCGCAGCCGGGGCAGATGTCGCCCAAGCTGAAGGAGCGGCTCGACAAGCTCGGCCTGTCGCTACCGCAGTTCGCCGGCATG
>CAYGZN010000368.1:0-3603 GCA_964354355.1 uncultured Burkholderiaceae bacterium
GATCCGGGCACCGGTCGACGGCGTGGTCATCAAGCGCTCGATCGAGCTTGGCCAGACGGTGGCGGCGAGCCTGCAGTCGCCCGAACTGTTCGTCATTGCACAGAACCTGCACGACATGCAGGTGGAGGTGTCGATCGACGAGGCCGAGGTCAGCCGCGTGCGGGTCGGCCAGAAGACCACGTTCACGGTCGACGCGTTCCCCGGACGCACGTTCGAAGGTTCCGTCCGGCAGGTCCGCAAGGCGGCGCAGAACACGCAGAACGTCATCACCTACACCGCCGTGGTGGCCACCAGCAACGATTCGCTGGCGCTGCTGCCGGGCATGACGGCCAACGTGCGGATCGTCACCGACGTGCGCGAGGCTGCGCTCAAGCTGCCCAACGCCGCACTGCGCTTCAGGCCGCCCGGTTTCAACGACGCCGCCCAGAAGAAGGCCGCCGCCGCTGGCGGCCCGAGCCTGGCGACGAACGCCGCATCGGGTGCCGCATCGAACGCCGACATCGCCGTCCTCGACGTGGCGCGCGCAGCCGCGCGCGGGATCGAAACGCTGCTGCCGGCGGCCCGGGCCCAGGCGCCGGGCAGCACCGCGCCCGGTGCGACGCCCACGCCGGCTGCCCCGGCACGACCCGCCGGCGCAGGCGGGGCACCGTCGTCGGGCGCCACGGACGGCACTGCCGGCGGCGCGGGCGGCGCCGCGGCGCTGCGCGCGTTTCGCGAGCGCCTGATCCGCGACCTGAACCTGTCGGACTCGCAACGCACCCAGCTCGACGCCATCTTCGCCGGCATGCGCGATCGCTTCGTCGCCGCGCGCGATGCGCCCGAGGCGGATCGCGCCAAGCTCGCGGAGCGCAATCGCGCCGAGATGCGCGCGCGGATCAACGACATCCTCGACGAGCCGCAGAAGAAGAAGTACGCCGACATCCTGGCCGAGCTGGCCGGACGCAACGCGGCGCGAGGCCGCGTGTTCGTGCCCGGCGCCGACGGCAGGCCGCAGCCGCTGGAGGTGCGCCTGGGCCTGTCCGACGGCACCGCGACCGAGCTGCTGGGCGTCGTCGGCGAAGGCAAGCTTGCCGAGGGCGACTTGGTGATCGTCGGCATCCAGGCTGCGCCTTCGAGCGGCACGGGCGGCCAGCGCCCGGCCGGCGCGCCGCGCCTGCCGTTCTGACGACCCCGCGCACCGGCTGCGCCTGGCGATGGAACCGCTGATCCGATGCGAGGGGCTGGGCAAGGACTACACGGTGGGCGGCAGCGTCGTGCACGCGCTGCGCGCGCTGAGCCTGCAGGTGCAGCCCGGCGAGTTCGTCGCGGTGATGGGACCCAGCGGCTCGGGCAAGTCGACCTTCATGAACGTGGTCGGCTGCCTGGACAAGCCCACGACCGGCCACTACTGGCTGGCCGGCGAGGCCGTCGACGCGATGGACCGCGACGAGCTGGCCGTGATCCGCAACCGGCGCATCGGGTTCGTGTTCCAGCAGTTCAACCTGCTGGCGCGCACCAGCGCGCTGGACAACGTCGAGCTGCCGCTGCTGTACTCGGACGTTTCCAAGGCGCAGCGCCACGAGCGGGCGCGCAGGCGCCTGCAACAGGTCGGCCTGGGCGAGCGGATGGGCCACCACCCGGCCCAGCTGTCGGGCGGGCAGCAGCAGCGCGTGGCGATCGCGCGGGCGCTGGTCAACGACCCCTCGCTGATCCTGGCCGACGAGCCCACCGGGGCGCTCGACTCGCGCACCAGCGTCGAGGTGATGGCGCTGCTGCAGGACCTGAACCGCGAGGGCATCACGGTGATCGTCGTCACGCACGAACCCGACGTCGCGGCCTTCGCGTCGCGCAGCGTGCTGTTTCGCGACGGGCGCGTGGTGTCCGACACGCGCCAGACGCCGCGCGACGCCCGCCGGGTGCTGGCCGAGATGCCGTCGCCGGCGGACGCGTGACCCACGGATGGCCGGCGCGGCGGTAGACTGGCGCCGGAGGACTGCGATGGACCTGCTGTCGACCTTCCGGATCGCATTGCGGGCGCTGCGCGTGAACAAGCTGCGCTCGGCGCTGACGATGCTCGGCATCATCATCGGCGTGGCCGCGGTGATCGCGATGATCGCGGTGGGCGCCGGCGCGCAGTCGCGCGTCGAGGAGCAGATCAAGAGCCTCGGGGCCAACGTGATGATCGTGACCCCCGGCACGACGACCAGTTCCGGCGTGCGGCTGGGCACCGGCGCGGTGCAGACGCTGACCGAGGACGACGCGCGCGCGATCGCCCTCGAGGTGCCCGAGATCCACACCGCGGCACCGCTGATCCGCGGCTCGGGCCAGATCGTCGCCGGCAACGCCAACTGGGCTTCGCCGATCTACGGCGTCACCAACGACTACTTCGAGGTGCGCGACTGGACGCTGGCCACCGGCCGCTGGTTCGAGCCGGCCGAGCTGGCCAGCTCGGGCAAGGTGGCGGTGATCGGCCAGACCGTGGCGCGCCAGCTGTTCGGTGAGGACACGCCGCCCGAGGCGATCGTCGACCAGGTGATCCGCGTGCGCAAGGTGCCGCTCACCGTCGTGGGCGTGCTCGATCGCAAGGGCCAGAGCGCGATGGGCCAGGACCAGGACGACGTCGTCTTCGTGCCGCTGTCCACGTCGCGAACGCGGCTGTTCGGCATCACCTACGGCAAGCTGCGGCGGGTCCACTCGGTGATGATCAAGGTCCACGTCGGTGCGGACATGAAGGCCGCCGAGGACAAGATCCGCGAGTTGATGCGCCAGCGTCACCGGCTGCAGGCCGGCCAGGAGGACGACTTCACGACGCGCAACCTGACCGAGCTGCTGCAGGCACAGGAGGCCTCGAGCCGCGCGATGACCTACCTGCTGGCGGCCATCGCGTCGGTCAGCCTGCTGGTCGGCGGCATCGGCATCATGAACATCATGCTGGTCTCGGTCACCGAGCGGACCCGCGAGATCGGTCTGAGGATGGCCGTCGGTGCCCGCGGCCGCGACATCCTGTCGCAGTTCCTGGTCGAGGCGGTGACGCTGTCGTGCATCGGCGGCATCATCGGCGTGGTGCTGGGCGTCGCGACCGCGGAGATGGTCGGTCAGTCGGCCGGCTGGCGCACCGAGATCGACACCCGTGCCGTCGTGCTGGCGTTCGGATTCGCCGCGCTGATCGGCGTGTTCTTCGGCTTCTATCCGGCGCGCAAGGCGGCCCGGCTCGAGCCGATCGAGGCGCTGCGCTACGAGTAGCCGCACCCGCGAGCCAACGACGTCCATGATCCCGAATGCACTGACCATCGCCGGCATCGACCCGTCGGGGGGCGCCGGCATCTATGCCGACCTCAAGGCCTTCTCGGCGCTGGGCGCGTACGGCACCGGCGTGGTCGCGGCGCTGACCGCGCAGAACACCCAGGCGGTGACCGGCATCCACGGCGTGCCGCCCGAGTTCGTGCGTCTGCAGATGGACACGCTGTTCGCCGACGTCGCCATCGACACCGCCAAGATCGGCATGCTGGGCACGGCTGCGATCGCACGCGCAGTTGCCGATGGTCTGGCGCTGCCGGCGCGAACGGTGGCGCCACCCGCGAGGGCGGCCGGGGGCGCGCCCGCGCGGCCCCGGTTCATCGTCGT
>CAYGZN010000369.1:0-3603 GCA_964354355.1 uncultured Burkholderiaceae bacterium
AGGGCTTCGTCGCGCAGGGCCTGGTGGCCGCGCGCGACCTGGCCGCGCTCGAGTCGGTGCCGACGATCGAGCAGGCCCTCGACCGGCTCGGCCTGCCGCCGCCGCCGTCCGGCGCGGCGCGCGGCACGCCCGTTCAGCGCCCCGATCCAACCCCCACAGGTGAGTCCCGCCGATGACGATCCCCGCCCGCCACCAGCCTGCCCGCGACGCGATCGACGCGATCGTCTCGCGCCGCTCGATCCGCGCGTTCCTGCCCACGCCGGTGCCGCAGCAGACGGTCGCCGAGATCCTGCGCGTGGCCAGCCGCGCCCCGTCGGGCACCAACACCCAGCCGTGGAAGGTCTACGCGGTGGCCGGCGAACCGCGAGCCGAACTCAGCCGCCGCATCCTGGCCGTCTTCGACGACCGCGACGCGGCCGCGAAATCGACGCGCGAGTACGAGTACTACCCCGCGAAGTGGGTGTCGCCCTACCTCGAGCGGCGCCGCAAGGTCGGCTGGGACATGTACGGGCTGCTGGGCATCGGCAAGGGGGACTTCCAGCGCACGCACAGCCAGCACGGGCGCAACTACCAGTTCTTCGACGCGCCGGTGGGGCTGTTCTTCACGATCGACCGGGTCCTGGAGCGCGGCAGCTGGCTCGACTACGGGATGTTCCTGCAGAACGTGATGATCGCGGCCCGCGCGCACGGCCTGGACACGTGCCCGCAGGCGGCCTTCCTCGAGTTCCACAAGGTCATCGAGGACTGCCTCGGCATTCCGGCCAACGAGATCCTGGTGTGCGGCATGTCGCTGGGCTACGCCGACCCGGACGCGGTCGTCAACACGCTGCAGACCGAGCGCGAGCCGGTCGAGGGATTCGCGTCGTTCAGGGGCTTCTAGGCGCTGGGGCGCCCAGGCGCTGCGGCTTCCGGGCGCAGGGACTTCTCGGCCCTGCGGCCCCGCGCGAGGAAGGCCGCGAGCGCTGCATCGAGCGCCGCGGCACTCGCCGCGTCGGCGGCGCTGGCGGCCTGGTGGCCCCAGTCGGTGTCCAGCTCCAGGTAGGCGCAGTCCGCGATCCGCTGCGCGGCCCAGCGTGCGGCGTGTGCGGGGTTGTACAGGTCCAGCGGCGGCGCGGCGATCAGCACCGGCGCCGTGATCGATCGCAGCGCCGCTTCGGTGTCCCCGCCGAACCCCGGCGTGGCCCCGACGTCGTGCCCGTCGTACGCCCGGGACTGAACCATCCAGTCGATCGGCGCGAATCGCTGTCCCGCCCACCATGCGGTGCGCGCGCCGATCCAGTCGACGACGTCGGCGGGCGTCGCAAATTCGGCGTCCACGCGCTGCGGCGTGCGTGCGGCCAGCAGCTGCATCAGCGGCACCCACGCATCCCACGCCGCCGGCGCCCCGGCCGACAGCGCGCGGCGCGAGGCCTCGTTGACGGCCGCGGCCCACGGCGTCGTGCGCGCCATCGGCGTCATCGCGACTACCCGCTCGACGCGCTGGGGCAACGACACGGCCCACTGCAGCGCCTGCATGCCGCCCATCGAGGCGCCGACCACGGCGTGCAGCCGGCCCACGCCCAGTGCGTCGAGCAGCGCCGCCTGCGTCGCCACCAGATCGCGGATCGAAAAGCGCGGAAACGCCTCGTGCGGCTGCGCGCGCGAGTTCGACGGCGAGCTGGCCAGCCCGTTGCCCAGCGCGTCGACGGCCACGATCGCGAAGGTTCGCGGATCGAGCGCGCGACCGGCTCCGATCAGGAAATCGAGCCGGTGGTGGGTGCTGGCGATCGCCGGCAGCGCCAGCACCACGGGCACGCCCGGCGCGGGGCGCCCCGGCTGCGACTGCGGCCCGTGCACGACGTACGGGATCGTGCAGTCGCGCAGGCACTCGCCCGACTCCAGCGACCAGTCGCCGAGCGCGACCGCGAAGTGGGGCGCATCGATCCAGCCCGGCTGCAGCGGCGGGTGGGCGGGCAGCGTCGCTGCCGAGGCGGTGTGCCCGGGGAGGGGTCGCGTCACGGCGCCAGCTCGAGCACGGTGCGCAGCGTGCGCCCGGCGCGCATCGCGTCGAAGCCCTCGTTGATGCGCGCCAGCGGCAGCCGCTGCGTGATCAGCTCGTCGAGCTTCAGGCGCCCGTCGAGGTACAGCCGCGCCAGCCACGGAAAGTCGCGCCGCGGCCGCGCCCCGCCGTAGCTGGAGCGGATCACGCGCTTCTCGCCCATCATCGAGCCGAAGCGCAGCGCGACCTTGCGATCGACGTTCACCTTGCCCAGGATCACGCCCGAGCCGCCGGGGCGCAGCGCGTCGTACATCAGTTGCAGCGGCGCCTCGCCGCCCGCGCACTCGAACGCGTAGTCGGCGCCGCGACCGCCCGTCAGCGCCTTGACCTGGGCGGCCTGCGCGGCGGTTTCGGCGACGTCGGGACCGATGACGTGCGTCGCACCGAACGCGCGCGCCAGCGCCAGTCGCGCCGGATCCCGGTCGATCGCCACGATCGTGTCGGCCTGCTGCAGCCGCGCGCCCTGCACCACGTTCAGGCCGACCGCACCGCAGCCGATCACCGCCACCGACGCACCGGCGTCGATCCGTGCCAGCCGGCTGGCCGCGCCCACGCCCGTCATCACGCCACACCCGATCAGGCAGGCGCGGTCGAACGGGATCTCGGGCGGGACCGCAATGGCGCCCGACTCGGGGACGACGCAATACTGCGCGTGCGAGGACACCACCGAGAAGTGATGCAGCATGCGGTCGCCGTCGAGCCGGTAGCGTGAGCCGCCGTCGAGCAGCCGGCCTGCGGGCTGGTGCCGAACGAACGGCTCGCACAGGATCGGCTGGTCGCGCTCGCAGTAGAAGCAGTGCCCGCAGTGCGGGTTCCACGAGCACACCACGTGATCGCCGGGCTTGACCAGCGTCACCGCGCCACCCACGCGCTCGACCACGCCGGCACCCTCGTGCCCCAGCACGATCGGCAGCGGATAGGGCAGGCTTGCCTCGATGACTTCGAGGTCGGTGTGGCACAGCCCGCTTGCGTGCAGGCGCACCAGCACGTCGCCGGCCGCGAGCGGCTGCAGCGTCACGTCCTCGATCACCAGCGGCGCACCGCTCGCGTGCAGCACCGCCGCCTTGAATCTCATTGCGACTGCCTTCGCGCGGCGGGCACCGCACCTTCGCGGCCACGGTGGGCCCGCACGGCGACTGCAGGACTTGCTACCCTGAGCGTCCGACCCGCCGACTTCGCCCGGAGACACCGATGACCGCCGCCCTTCCGCCCTCGGGCTATCTGCCGCACGACCGCCACAGCCCGCTGACGGCGCCCTGGGAGCCGATATTCGCCCGGCGCACCGAACGCGCACTGCAACTCGCGCTGCAGATCCGCGAGGCTCACTGCAACAGCCGCGGGCTTGCGCACGGCGGACTGATCTCGGCGCTGGCCGACAACGCGATGGGCCTGTCCGCGATCGCGGCGACGATTGCCGACGGCGGCACGCCGCAGCGGGCGCTGACCGTTTCGCTGGCGCTGGACTTCGTCGACGCCGCGCGGCCCGGCGAGTGGCTCGAGATCGTGCCGGTCGTCGTGCGCACCGGCCACACGCTGTCCTTCGTCGAATGCCGCGCGGTGGTCGG
>CAYGZN010000370.1:0-3592 GCA_964354355.1 uncultured Burkholderiaceae bacterium
TGCGATGAGGCTGCAGCCCAAACAGCTTGAAGTAGCGGTGCACGCTGGTGGGCGAGAAGCCGGTCTCGCCGGCAATCGATCGCACGTTCCAGTGCGTGGCCCCGTCGGCCGGTTTGGTGTGCAGCGTCTTGTTGATCAGTTCGGCCACACGCCCGTCGACGATCGTGCGCGGCTTGCCGGGGCGCAGTACGCCGTACAGGCCTTCCAGACGCCCTGCCAAGAAGCGGGCCCGCCATTTGCCGACTGTCGCGCGCGTCCGTTGCAGTCGCTCGGCGATCACGCTGCTGGGCTCACCCGCGGCCGCCGCCAGCACGATGCGGGCGTGCGCCGCCAGCGCCGCCGGTAGCGAACGCAAGCGTGCCATCGAACTCAGTTGTGTGTGCTCGTCCGGTCTGAGCACCAGTTCAGCCTTCGGCCGTCCCATCGGCATGGCGGAATCTCCGATCGTGAAGATACCCAATACGCATGCAATACGTATGCCAGTCATTTACGGAACGGGACACTAAGCCGGCGCCCAGCGAGCCTGTGTTCGATGACGAGCTCGGGCGTAATCCGCGCGTCGAGCGAGCCGCGCAGGGCGCGCTGACTCAGCCGGCCTCGGTCACGCCTAGGCGCCGGGCAAAGTCGGTGTCGCGGATCTGCAGGTAGTCCTCGGTGGTGAAGCCGTCGTGATCGTGCGCGAGCATCAACATCTCCTCAAAGATCTCGGGGAATGCGCTGGTCGGGTAGATCCCGACGTGCTCGGTCCGCGCGGTCGGAGTCCAAGGTCGACCGACCTTCGCTGGCAAGGCCACACCGGCCTCGACGAAGACGCAGTACTCCCCGGCGTGGAACAAATCCCGGGGCGAGTGGTACTCGGCCACGTCGACGCCATCGATGACCAGGACTTCGTAGTCGTCGACCTTCTTGACGCTGTCGATTTTGCGGACGGTGACGAGCTTGCGCATGACGCGACTCCGACGAATTTGCGACGTTTGCATGCTAGCAGAACCGCCCATGGCCCTGGCCGGCGTTCAGGTCGAAATCCACGCCGCGCAGTGCAGGCAACTCCACTTCGCCCATTCGATAGATCTTCGACACCCCGTGGAGGTGAGAGACGGACGCCCCGCGCGGCGGTTCTCAGGGCACTGGGGACGTGTCTCGGCTCACGGCCCGGACCTTAGAGCCGGATCGGCCCCCGGCTGTCGACGCAGGTCAGATCAGCAACGCCTCACGCACCGGATTCCATGGGCAGGGAATCGTCCGGCGCCCATTCGGACATGGATGCGTCGTACACGCGCACGTCCGGGTGACCGAGCATGGTGAGGACGAGGGTCGTGCTGGTCGCGGCGATGCCACCGCCGCAATAGGTGATCACCTTCGGTTTCGCCAGTGGCTCGGCGAACTGGCGACGGAGCTCATCGAGTGGCCTGAAGACATTGTTGGCATCGACCACGTTCACCGCCGGCACGTTGATGCTGCCGGCGATGTGTCCGAGCCGGCCGTAGACGGTGCCGCCCGTGCCGGCATGCTGTTCGGGGCGCAGCGCATTCAACGTGCAGACATCGTCGGTACCGATGGCGGCGAGGACGTCGTGCTTGTCGGCGACCAGTTCCGGGCGGAAACGAGGCGTGAAGGCAGCCGGCTTGCGCGGTCGTCCGGCGCCGGTCTCGATGGTGCGTCCTTCGGCTTTCCACTTCTGAAAACCGCCGTTCAGGACGGCCGCGTTGTCGTGGCCGAATACCCGCAGGGTCCACCACAGGCGGGTGGCCCACCAATGGTTGGCGGCGGCGTAGCACACCACGAACGAGTCGTTGCCGATGCCGTGTCGGCCCATCGCAGCGGCGAATTGTGCCGCCGAGGGCAACATGAAATGCAGGCCTGCCGCCTGGTCGGGGTCGGACAGTTCGGTATCGATGTCCACGAACTGCGCGCCGGGGATGTGACCGGTCTCGAAATCCGCGCGGCCCGAGACCACGTTGTAGGGCATCGGCGGCGGGGGCATCAGATGTGTGGTGCCGTCGAGCACCACGACGCCGGGGGCACCCAGGCGCTCGGCCAGCCAGTCGGTCTCGACGAGGAATTCGGGGTGTGCGAGGTCTTGAGTCATGGGTCGGCGTCCGCAGGAGGCGGAATTCTCCGCCGCACCACCCGCCCTTGCAACGTCAGAACCGATAGATCGCCGAGACGACGCCGTAGTTGAAGCGGGCGAAGTTGTAGACCTTGTCGCTGTCAGCGCCGCCGTCGAGCATTCGCAAGCCTGCGGTCAGCGTCAGGTCAGGGGTGAGGTCGTAGCCCACCTTCGCCGAGAAGTCCAAGGCCCGGCCCTGGGGCGCGACGAGGCCGTCCAGGTCGAGGATGAGGCGCCAGCGCTCCGCGAAGCGTCGTTCCGCCCACGCGTTGAGCAGTGGCACGAAACCCACGTCCGAGTAGCTCGAAGAGACCCCGCCCTGGGTGAGGGCGATCTTCGCCTGGCGGATGTTTCCCGTGACACCGAGTTTGACGGTCCAGCTTTCGTCCTGGAAGACACGGTAGCGCCAGGTGGCCCGATAGGAGTTGAATCGGTAAGTGATCTCGGTGGGGCTTGCCGAGTTGAAGCTGGCGCCATTGAAGTTCACCGGGCCGGGCAAGGTGCCGGAGGCTTCATAACTCAATGGCGCTGCGAGAAAGCGCAGTTCCTGCCGATCGTTGAGCGCCCAGGTGAAATCGACCCGGGCGGCCGGGAACGGGCCGGAACCGACCGTATCGGCAATGGAGAACCGGGTGCCGGAGGCGTTGTTGGGTATCTGGACGTCATTGCGCGCCTGCCAGGCGGGGCCGGCTTCCACTTCCAGGCTGAAGCGGGCGGGGCTCTCGGCGGCCTGTACGGCGGTCACCGGCAACGCCAAAACCACGCTGCACAGTGCAGTGATCGATCGGATTGTCATGTCTACACCTCGGAATACTCAGGGAATGCGAACACCTCAGTGGACAGCGGGGCGCTCGATTGGGTTCAACATCGCCTTTGCATCGACGCGACAGCGGCGAACGACACAAACGCGACCGCCGCGATTCTATAAGTATCTGAGGGGATCAGGGCCATGGACGACGAGACCGCCGCCTTCGAGAAGCGCTATGACAATCGCGCGGCGGTGAGCGATCTTACCCAGCATTTCGATCGCTGGGGCCGCCAGTCCAAGACAACCCGGGACGAGCTCGACTGCGACCTCCATGTCGCTCACGGCGACCATCCCATGGAAGAGGTGGACACCGGCGCCTCCAGGATCGCAGCAATGATCTTCAGCTCGCCGCCGCCGTTCGGGCAGTGCTCAAGTTCGAGATCAAAGACGCGCTTGAGCAGCCTCGCCCAAGTCAGCCGCATCGGCCGGTAAATCTGACGGTAAGAATTCGCAGCAATTCGGCCGCATGCGCTGACCTACAAGAAGCTGACGCGCTAGAGGCCGTTCAAGGGCCCCCGGCGGGCAGGGGGATCAGCCCCCTGCACCCCAGCGCGGGGCTGCTTCGCGCCCTCCATTCTGGTCGTTCGGTGCGCCTTTTCTCGAGTCTCGAAGCGGACAGCACAGGCGTATCGGTGCGCGAGACTGCAGAGCCGGCTGCCTTACTGGTAGTTGCC
>CAYGZN010000371.1:0-3582 GCA_964354355.1 uncultured Burkholderiaceae bacterium
GCCACGGCCCCGGCCACGGCGCCGGCGGCGGCCCCGGCGGCGGCCACGACGACGACGGCCAGGCGCAGCGGCGGCTGCGGCGGATCGTCACCTTCTTCGAGTCGATCGGCCCCGCAGACACCGCGCGGATCGGCGAGCTCTACAGCGCGGATGCCTTCTTCAAGGACCCGTTCAACGAGGTCAGCGGCGTCGCCGCGATCACGCGGATCTTCGAACACATGTTCCGCCAGGTCGAGAGCCCGCGCTTCAAGATCCTCGAGACGGTCGCCGCGGGCGACGCGGCGTTCCTGGTGTGGGAGTTCCGCTTCTCGTTTCGCCGGCCGCTGCCGACCGGCCCGCAGTGCATCCGCGGTTGCTCGCACCTGCGCTTCGACCCGCACGGGCGCGTCGCGTTCCATCGCGACTACTGGGACGCCGCCGAGGAACTCTACGGAAAGCTGCCGCTGATCGGGCCGGTGATGCGCCTGTTGCGGCGGCGCGGCGCGACCCCGTGAAGGCGGCGGCCGGGCCCGCCGATCCGGGCAGATCCGCCCGCGCGCTGCTAGAATCCGCCCGTTCCGAGCCAGCAGGTTCCGAACCGGCCGGCCGCAGCCGGCCGCGTCCCCAATTGCCCATGGGCCTTCGCGACATGCTGTATCCGGAACTCTTCAAGTCCCTCGAGCGCGTGCGCTGGAACTTCGACGACATCCCGTGGGACTCGTTCGACGCCTCCAGGCTTTCCGAGGAGCAGGCGCGCACCATCAAGATGAACGCCATCACCGAGTGGGCGGCGCTGCCCGCGACCGAGATGTTCCTGCGCGACAACCGCAACGACTCGGACTTCAGCGCGTTCATGTCGGTGTGGTTCTACGAGGAACAGAAACACTCGCTGGTGCTGATGGAGTACCTGCGCCGGTTCCGGCCCGACCTCGTGCCGACCGAAGCCGAACTGCACGCGGTGCGGTTCGAGTTCGACCCGGCCCCGGCGCTGGAGACGCTGATGCTGCACTTCTGCGGCGAGATCCGTCTGAACCACTGGTATCGCTGCGCCGCCGAGTGGCACACCGAGCCGGTCATCAAGCACATCTACGAAACGATCTCGCGCGACGAGGCCCGCCACGGCGGCGCCTACCTGCAGTACATGAAGAAGGCGATCGGCGAGGTCGGCGACAACGCGCGCGCGGCCTTCGCAAAGATCGGCCTGCTGATGGCCAGCGCGCGGCGCACCGCCAAGGCGCTGCACCCGACGAACCTGCACGTCAACAAGGACCTGTTCCCCAACGACACCGTCCAGAGCCGACTGCCCGAGCCGGGCTGGCTCGAGCGCTGGCTCGACCAGCAGATCCGCTTCGACGAGAGCTGGGAACACAAGGTCATCGAGCGCATCCTGCACAACCTGTCGCTGCTGTTCGGGCGCGAGCTCGGCACGCTGCAGGACCTCAACCGCTACCGGCGGGAACTGAACGCGGCGTCGGCCGCGTAGCAGCCGACACCGCCGCCGTGAGCGCTTTCGGGATGCGCGGCGGCCACGGCGTGCACCCGCGCTAGCCCGCACGTCCGTCGATGCACCAGCCCGCCAGCGAACCCCGGCGCTCGGTCTACTACGACTATCGGGTCTTTCCGTTCGTGCACCCGCCCGAGCTGCGCGGCGAGGCCGTGCGACACCGCGTCGCGATCGTCGGTGCCGGCCCCGTCGGGCTGGTCACCGCGCTGCAGCTGGCCAGGCTCGGCGTGGCCAGCGTCGTGCTGGAGTCCGAGCGCCAGGTCTCCGAAGGCAGCCGGGCGATCGTGTTCACGCGGCGCTCGCTGGAGATCCTGCAGCAGGTGGGCGTGGCCTCGCGGATGCTCGAAGCGGGACTGCCGTGGCGGTTCGGCAGCTCGTTCTACCGCGGTCAGTGCGTGTTCCGGATGGAGGCGCCGCACGACGCCGACGACCGCTTCGGACCGATGCTCAACCTGCAGCAGCAGTACCTCGAGGCGTACCTGGTCGAGGCGGTCGAAGCCGAGCCGCTGGTCGCGCGGCGCTGGGCGAGCAAGGTGCTGGGCGTCGTGCGCAACGACGCACGCGCCGCGCCCGGTGGCGGCGTGGTGCTTCGCGTCGACACGCCGCAGGGCGAGTACGACCTCGCCGCCGACTGGGCCGTCGCCGCCGACGGCGCACGCTCGGGGCTGCGCCAGGCGCTCGGCCTGAAGATGCACGGCGACTCGTACGAGGGACGCTTCGTCATCGCCGACATCCGCATCGATCTGCCGTTCCCGACCGAGCGCCGCGCGTACTTCGACCCCGGGTGGAACCGCGGCAACACCGTGCTGATGCACCGCGAACCCCATGGCATCTGGCGCATCGACTACCGGCTGCCCGAGGGCGAATCGCCGGAGCAGGCGCTCGCGCCGGCGGCGCTGGCCCGCCGCATCGACGCCCAGCTGGCGATGGTCGGGTTCGCCGGCGCCCGCTGGGAGCTCGACTGGAGCTCGGTCTACTCGGCGCGCACGATCACGCTGGACGACTACTGGTGCGGGCGCATCGCGTTCGCCGGCGACGCCGCGCACATCCTGCCGATCTTCGGCGTGCGCGGCGCCAACACCGGCTTGCAGGACGCGCAGAACCTGGCCTGGAAGCTCGGCTGCGTGGCCCGCGGCTGGGCCTCGGGTGCCTTGCTGGACACGTACTCGGACGAACGCGTGGCCGCCGCGCGCGAGATCATCGAGGAGTCGGCCAAGAGCACGCGCTTCATGACGCCGCCCACCGAGGGGTTCCGGCTGCTGCGCGACGCAACGCTGTCGCTGTCGCTGAGCGAGGCGTTCGTGCGGCCGCTGTTCCACTGGCGCACGTCGCGGGCGCACGACTACCTGACGTCGCGGCTGAACTGTCGCGACGACGACGACGCGGCGCTCGGCAACCGCCTGCGCAATGGCGCCCCGGCGCGCAACCTGCGGCTGGCCGAAGACCGGTTCCTGCTGGACGCGCTCGGCGTGACGTTCTGCCTGCTGCACATCGGCGCCGCCACGGCGCTCGCCCCGGACGTCGCCGACGCCGTCGCGCGCATCCAGGCGCGGGGCATCCCCCTGAAGGTCGTCGCGGTGGCCGACGCGGACGGCCGTGCGGCGCACGCCTACGGCCTGTCGGAGGGCCACGGGGCGTGCCTCGTGCGTCCCGACCAGCACGTCTGCGCCCGCTGGACGCGCGTCGACGGCCCCCGCCTGCTCGACGCGATGGCCACGGCCCTGGCCCTGCCACCCGGAGCCCTGCCATGACCCCCGCCACACCGGACCTCGCCTCCGCGATCGCAGTCGGCGACCTGGAGGCCGTCTACGACCGGCTGGCTGCGAGCATCGACGCCGCCAGCCCGGACCGCACGTCGCTGTTCCTGGTCAAGCTGGCGCTGCTGCTGGCGCGCGACCTGAACGATCGGCCTCGTTTCGAGGCCCTGTGCGCGACGGCGCTGCGCGACCTGGACTAAGCCGGCGCGGCCGCCACGCCCGGCACAGCCGCTATAATCCAAGGTTTTGCACGAGAGAGGCCGGGGATGGAGGACGATCGCGACGACGACCAGCGGGGACTGCTGGTACTGGTGCTGGGCATTGCGGTGACGCTGTCGATCG
>CAYGZN010000372.1:0-3568 GCA_964354355.1 uncultured Burkholderiaceae bacterium
GCACGCGCTGGTGGCGCTGTCGCTGCCGGGCACCGACCCGGTCCACAAGGTGTCGATCATCCCGCGCGGGATCGGTGCGCTGGGCTACACCATCCAGCGCCCGACCGAGGACCGCTTCCTGATGACCCGCGAAGAGCTCGAGCGAAAGGTCATGGTGCTGCTGGGCGGCCGAGCGGCCGAGAAGCTGGTGTTCGGCCAGCTGTCCACCGGTGCGGCCGACGACCTGGCCAAGGTCACCGACATCGCGCGCGACATGGTCACCCGCTACGGGATGGACGAATCGCTGGGTTACGTTGCCTACGACGCCCAGCCGCACACCTTCCTCGACGTGCCGGGCCTGGTTCAGGGCGGCTGGCGCACCAGCCCCGACACCCAGCAGCGCATCGACGAGGCGATCCGCGGCATCGTCATGGGTGCGTTCGAGCGAACCACGGCCCTGCTGGCGCAGCACCGCGAACTGCTCGAGCGGTGCGCGCACGAACTGCTGGCCCGCGAGACGCTCGACGAAGCGGCGCTGCGCGAGCTCACGCAGCCGCTGCGCGACGCTCGCGCGCAGGCACCGGCGCAGCCGGCCTGAGACGCGCCCGGGCGGACACCGCGGCCGGCGCGGGCCCCGGGGCTGCGGCTACCAGTCGCCCAGCAGCGAGTCGGGATCGTCGGCGCCGCGCGCGCGCGCCGCCCGCGACGCGGTGCCCGCCAAGACCCAGCCGACCAGGCTCTCGCCTTCGCCGCAGAAGGCCTCGCGGACCGACGGGTCCGTCACCTTGCGGCCGCTGAGCACCTTGGCGCCGAAGCCGAGCAGGTGCAGCGCGTTGACGAAGTTGGACAGCGCGCCGCCGACACAGACCCACTGTTCGATCGCCGGCACCTTCTCGTGGTCGGGGACGATGCGGGCGATGACGGCCACCAGCGTCGGCCCGTTGTACGCCCGTTCCCGTTCGGCGTCGATCTCGGACGCCGAGGCGCCTGCGCGCCGCGCGAAGTCGGCGAACAGATCGGCCAGCGCCGGGCGCCGGCGGTCGGCCACCACCGCGAACCGGAACGGCCGCAGCGAGCCGTGGTCGGGTGCGCGCATCGCGGCCTGCGCCGCGATGCGCAGCGCGGTCCGGTCGGGCCCGGGCGGCACCAGCCACTTCGGGCCGACCGAGTGCCGGTTCAGCAGGCACGACAGCACGTCGCGCATCGTGTCGGCGTCCGATTCGCCTGCAGGGGCTCTGCGTGAAGCGTCGGGCGAAGCCGGGCGGATGTCCATGGCAGGCGAGTTTGCCTCAATTCCGCGCGCGACGGGCGCTGCCCGCGGCGGCCTCACCGGACCTTGATCTCGGTCCACATCCGCGACAGCGCGCGCCGGGTCCGCGCGTCGAAGTCGCGGATCATCTCCAGCCTGGCGACGCCCGCGGCATCGGGGAAGATGTTGCGGTCGGCGGCGATCGCGGGGCGGATGTGGCGCAGCGCGTCGCGGTTCGGGGTGCCCGCCCCGATCACGTTGGACAGGCTCGCCGAGTTCTCGCCCTCCAGCATGAAATCGATGAAGCGCAGCGCCAGGTCGGTTCGCCTGCCGCTGGCGTGCAGCACCATGTTGTCGATCGCCAGCACGGCGCCCTCGCGGGGCGTCTCGAATCCGATCGAGAACGGCCGGCGCGCGTCCCTTGCGTCCTCGCGGGCGCGGAACATGTCATTCGAATACCCGTGCGCGACCCAGATGTTGCCGATCGCCAGGTCCTTGATGTAGGTGCTGTTGGAGAACGCCGCCCAGTAGGGCTTGGCCCGAAGGATCAGCCGCTTGGCCTGCTCCCAGCGGTCCAGGTCGCGGTCCTGCACCGAGTGCCCCAGGTAGCGCATCGCGGCCGACATCAGCTCCTTCTGGCTGTTGAGTACCGTCACCTTGCCGCGCAGCCTGCGCAGGTGCTCGGGCTCGAAGATCAGCGCCCAGCTGTCGGCCGTCAGGCCCAGCTCCTGCAGCTTCGTGGCGTTGTAGCCCAGCAGCGTGATCGAGTACGCGTACGGCACCGAGTAGCGGTTGCCGGGGTCGAACCAGGTGTCCAGGAACTCCGGCTTCAGGTTGCCGAAGTGCGGCAGCTGCGACCGGTCGATCGGCTTGAGCGCCTGCTTGCGGATCAGCGTCTCGACCGCGTTGCCGGTCGGCACCAGCACGTCGTAGCCGACGGCGCCCGCCTCCAGCTTGGCCAGCATCTCCTCGTTGTCCGAGTAGAAGTCCTGCTTGACCGTGCACCGGCAGCGCGCCTCGAATCGATCGAGCGTGTCCTGCGAGATGTAGTTGTTCCAGTTGTACAGGTACAGCACGTCGGCGGCGGCCCGAGCGAGACGCGCGCCCGCGAGGGGGCCGAGCCCCAGTCCGCGCAGCACGGCCCGGCGGCCGCAGCGGGACGCCGTCACGATCGCGCCCGGATCGCGTCCGGGGCCAGGCGTGCCGCGACGGCGATCACCGTCAGCGTCAGTGCCATCAGGCAGGTCGACACCGCGTTGACCTCGGGCGTCACCGCGACCTTGATCATCGAGTAGATCCGCAACGGCAGCGTCTGCACGCCCACGCCGGCCGTGAAGAACGTGATCACGAAGTCGTCGATCGACAGCGTGAATGCCATCAGGTAGCCGGCGACCACCGCGGGGCGGATCAGCGGCAGCGTGACCCGGTGAAAGGTCTGCCACGGCGTCGCCCCGAGGTCGCGGGCCGCCTCGAAGATGCTCTCGTCCATGCCGGCCAGGCGCGCGCGCACGATGATCGCGACGAACCCGATCGAGAACGTGACGTGGGCGAGCAGGATCGACAGCAGGCCGAGCGTCAGGTCGAGCACCTGCCGGAAGAACAGCAGCAGCGACACGCCGAGCAGGATCTCGGGCATCGCGACGGGCGTCAGCACCAGCGCGGGCAGCAGACGCGAGTGGTAGCGGGCCATCGCGATCCCGGCCATCGTGCCCAGCAGCGTGGCGAGCGCACTCGAGACGACCGCGATCAGCAGCGAGTTGGCCGCGGCCGCGAGCATCTCCGCGTCCTCGGCCAGCACACGGTACCAGCGCGTCGTGAAGCCGACCCACTCGGCGTTCAGCTCCGAGTCGTTGAACGAGAACAGCACCACGACGGCCAGCGGCAGGTACAGGAAGCCGTAGACGATCGCGGCCGTCGTCCACAGCGCCCACGGCCGCCGCGCGCCCACTGTCAGACCCCCTTGCGGTGCGGCCGCGCGGCGAGCGCCGCCAGACCGGCCGCAGCCAGCACCAGCACGGTCAGGCCGATCGACAGCGACGCGCCGAACGGCCAGTCCCGGTTGTCCAGGAACTGCTCCTTGATCAGGGTGCCGACCAGCACGTCGCCGGTGCCGCCCAGCAGCTCGGGGATCGCGAACATCCCGAGCACCGGGATGAAGACCAGCGCGCTGCCGGAGTACACGCCGGGCAGCGACAGCGGCCAGGTGACGCGACGGAAGGTGGTCCAGCGCGTGGCGCCGAGGTCGCGGGCCGCGTCCAGCAGCACGGGGTCGTGTTTCTCGAGGTTCGTGTACAGCGGCAGCACCATGAACGGCAGGTGCACGTAGACCATGCCGATCAT
>CAYGZN010000373.1:0-3549 GCA_964354355.1 uncultured Burkholderiaceae bacterium
GTGACGAGGTCGTCGAGCCGGTCGTGGCGCAGGTTGGCCGCGACCCGGATGCGCTCGATGCGGGTGAAGCACTCGAGCACCCGCGTGCCGGTCGCGTCGAGGTCCGCGTACAGCGACAGCGCCGGCCGTTCGAAGCCCTCGGCCAGCGAGAACCGCTCGATCGGCGCGTCCGGCAGCATCGTGATCTTGTCGCCGGGCATGTACACGGTCGACATCCGGTCGCGCGCGATGCGGTCGAGCAGGTCGCCGGGGCGGACGGCCAGCGCGGGCGCCGCGATGTGCACGCCGACGCGCAGCCGGTGGTCGTCGAGCGTCTGCACCGACAGGCAGTCGTCGATCTCGGTGGTGCTCGAGTCGTCGATCGAGAACGGCTCGGCCTGCGCCAGCGGCAATGCCGCCACCGCAGCGGCCAGCGCCGCGTCGAGCGCGGCCTCGTCGGTCGGCGGAAAGCCCGCGCCGTGCGGGAACAGCTCGGCCAGGAACCGCTCCACGTGCAGCCCGCGCGCGTCCGCGAACGCGCCCGCGGCCAGCAGGATCCGCTCCGGCGTCGCGCGGGTCAGCTCGCACGCGCGCTCGAGCGCCTTCCAGTGCACGCCGTTGCGGTCGGGCCGCACGAGCAGGCGCGCGGCCTCGGTGCGCAGCGCCTCGGGCAGCGTGCCGGCGGCCAGCTGCCCGGCCCAGGTCTCGACGCGCGCGGCCTGCTCCTTGCGACGCTCGATCGCAGTCAGCGCGGCCTTCAGCGTGTCGGGCGGCGCCGGACGGTAGCGGCCGCGGCCCTTGCGGTAGAAGTAGACCGGGGCCGCGTGCAGCCGCAACAGCAGGCTGGCCGACTCGATCGGCGACGGCTCGTGGCCGTAGGAGGCGCCCGCCAGCCCGGCGAACTCGACCTCGTCCTGCGGCGCGCACTCCCACACGAAGTCCAGGTCGATCGAATCGGCCGCACGCTGGGCCTGCAGCATCAGGTCGGCGGGGGCCGGCGCAGGAAACCGCAGCATCACCGAGGACGACTTGACCTTGGTGCGCTTGCCGCTGGCCGACTCGACCTGCAGGCTGGCCCCGGCGTCGGCGAGCACGGTGCCCGCCTTGAACGCCCCGTCCTCTTCGAACAGAACATGAGTGCCCGCCATCGAACCGCCGCTACCCGCACGTGCCGCGGCCAGCGCCGCCGAGCGCCCGATTATAGCCACTTGGCTACAATGGCCCGTCCCACCCGACCTGCAGGAACGCGCCGTGGCGATGGACGTCGTCGAACACCGGACCGAAGGCAGCCCGTGACCCCGGGCGGCGCGGCATGACCGCCCCTGCGGCCGGCGCGCGGCTGCCGGCCTTCCTGTGGCTGGTCGCGCTGGGCAACCTGGTGGTGGGCACCGGCGGCTTCGTGATCGGCGGCATGATCGAGCCGCTGTCGCGCTCGCTCGGACTGTCGGTGGCTGCGGCCGGCCAGCTGATGACGGTCTACGCGATCGCCAACGCGATCGGCGCACCGATGCTGATCGCGCTGACCAGCCGCTACGAGGCGCGCCGCGTGCTGCCGCTGGCGCTGGTGGCGCTGGGCCTGACCAATGCGCTGTCGGCGCTGGCGACGTCGTTCGGCGAACTCGCCGCCGCGCGCGTGCTGATGGCGCTCGCCGCGGGCGTGTTCACCGCCACCGGATCGGCGATGGCCGTGGCGCTGGTCGCGCCGGCGCAACGGGGGCGCGCGATCAGCGTCGTGTTCTCGGGCATCAGCCTGGCCTACATCGTGGGCGTGCCGCTGGGCACCTGGGCCGCCTACCGCCACGGCTGGCAGGTGGCGTTCTGGGTGGTCGCCGCGACCGCGCTGGCGCTGACGCCGGTGCTGCTCAAGCTGCGCCCCGGCGCCGGCGTCGTCGCCAGCCAGCCGGCCAACTTCCGCCGCGTGCTGCGCAACCCGCGCCTGGTGCTCGCGCTTTCGATCACGGTCACCTACGCGGCGTCGGTCTTCACGATCTTCAGCTACATCGGCGCGTTCCTGCGCGGCTACGCCGACCTGTCGCCGGCGCAGGTCTCGACCACGCTCACGGGATTCGGCGTGGCGGCGCTGGCCGGCAACTTCGTCGGCGGCTGGGGCACCGACCGGCTCGGCGCCACGCGGATGCTCTACGCGGTCTGCGTCGCGTTCGCCGCGATCTTCGCTGCGCTCTGGGCACTGCCGGGCGCAAGCGGGCCGCTGGTGGCGATCACCCTGTTCTGGGGCACGGTCGGCTTCGCGTTCATGTCGGCGCAGACGACGCGGCTGGTGGCGATGTCGCCGCAGGACGCCCCGGCGCTGATGTCGCTGAACTCCGCGACCATCTCGGGCGGCACCGCGCTGGGCGCGGCGATCGGCGGCGCGGTGATCGCCGTGTGGGGCTACCGGGGCCTGCCGGTGACCTGCGCGGCGCTGGTCGCGGTCATCGCCCTGCTGGTGCGGGTGACCGAGCCGACACCGGTCGCCGCCGGATTGCGCCCGCAGGCTCGATGACGACACCGATGCACCCGCGATGACACCGCCCGCCGACCGCCCCGAACGGCCCGATCGTCGCGCGACGACCGCACCGATCGACCAGGGAATCGTCAGCGGCGAGCGCAGGCGCGCGCACACCGAGCTGCTGGAACGTGCCGCGCGCGCCGCGGGCGGCCTGCGTGCGCTCGGCGTCGGCGAGGACGACGCGGTCGCGGTGCTGATGCGCAACGACATCGCGTTCGTCGAGGCGGTGCTGGGCATTGCGCAGGTGGGCGCGTATTCGGTGCCGATCAACTGGCACTTCAAGGCCGACGAGGTCGGCTACATCCTGCGCGACGCCGGCGCGAAGCTGCTGGTCGTTCACGCCGACCTGCTGCCCGGGGTGGCTGCGGCCCTGCCGCCGGGAATCGAACTGCGCGTCGTGCCCACCCCGGCGGAACTTGCCCAGGCGTATCGGATCGCCCCGCAGGCGTGTGCCGTGCCGGCCGGCGCGATCGCGTGGGACGACTGGCTCGCGCAGCAGCCGCCCGACCCGCGGGCGGTCGACTCCCCGCGCTCCAGCATGCTGTACACGTCCGGCACCACCGGGCACCCCAAGGGCGTGCGCCGTGCGCCGCTTTCGCCGCAGCAGGCGGTGGCCGCGCGCGAGGTCGCGCGCCTGGGATACGGCCTGGACCCGGCCGAGCCGATCCGGGCACTGATGCCGGGGCCGATCTACCACTCGGCGCCGCACGCCTACGCGCTGAACACCGTGCGATCGGGCGGCCTGCTGGTGCTGATGCCGCGCTTCGATCCCGAGGCACTGCTGCAGCTGATCGAGCGCCACCGGATCTCCCATCTCTACGCCGTGCCGACGATGTTCGTGCGGCTGCTGCAGCTGCCGGAATCGGTGCGAGCCGGCTACGACGTGTCGACGCTGCGGCACGTGATCCACGGCGCGGCGCCGTGCCCGCGCGAGGTCAAGCTGCGGATGATCGACTGGTGGGGCCCGGTGATCCACGAGTTCTACGGCGCGACCGAGAGCGGCATCGTCACGGTCGCCGATTCGCGCATGGCGCTCGAGCGGCCGGGGATCGAGGGCCAGA
>CAYGZN010000374.1:0-3542 GCA_964354355.1 uncultured Burkholderiaceae bacterium
CGAGCCGCCGTTCGCCGAGCCGCCGCCCGGGGCGCCATTGTCGCGGCGGCTGTCGGCTGTCGCGTCGGCCACGGACCCGACGACGGTGGCGATCAGCCCGCGCGGCGTGCGCAACTCGTTCACGCCGGGGGCGTCCAGCGGCAGCGAGCCGAAACCAGTCGGGGCTCTCCCGGATCCGGGCGCAACGGGTTCGGTGCCGTCGGATTCGCCATCGGGCGGCGCGGCGTCCGTGGCCGTTGCATCCAACGCCGTTGCGTTCCCGGTCGCTGAGCGTCGGGTCGCATCGGCTTGCGTCGCTGCACTGCTCGTCGCTGCGCCATTCGTCGCTGCGGTACCCGACCCGGCGCCGCCGACGTCTGCGCGGGTCCCGGCACGTGTCGTCGCGGCATCGCGCTCGACGCCGGCCTTGGCCGCGACGGGGCCGTCAGGCGCCGACTCGGAACGCCCGGCGGGCTCGGCTTTCGCTGCCACCGGTGCCGACCCCGACATCGCCCACGATGTGCCGGACACGCCCAGCGCCGTCGCGCCCGCACCCGGCGTGCCGAATGCGCCCAGCGTGGCGGGCGCGACCACGCCGGTGCCCAGGTTGCGATCCGCAATCGCCGCATCGGCGGCAGGCGGCCCGATGCCCAGCAGAGCGCGCATCGACTCGAGCAGCGCCCCTGCCGAAGCGCCGGCCGATGGCGGCGACGTGCCCGTCGCTCCCCCTGCGAGCGCGCCGCTGCGGGCCGGCATGGACGTCAGCACGGGGCGGTCCTCGGTGAATCGGGCCGGTGTCGCCGCGTCGGGCACGTAGACCGCCGCACCGGCGGTGACGTCGGTTTCGCCCGCCTGGTTGGTCACGACGACGCGCCCCTCGGAGACGGCGACCTTCAGGCCCGCAGCGCGGCCCGGCCGACAGTCGGGGTCGCACAGCGTTTCCTCCAGCACGTAGCCGGTTCCGCGAATGCCGATCGTCGCGGTCGGCGTGACCATCCGGTAATCGTCGCGGCTGCGTTTGCCCACGGCCCCGGTCGCGGTGCGCAGTGCGCCCCGGGCCAGCGTGAAGAAGCCGCGCTGGCGCTCGCCGTCGTAGCGGTATTCGTCGATCGTGAAACGCGTGCCGGGCTGCAGCGACACGGTAGCGCCGTCGGAGAAGCGAACCTGTGTGCGGCCGTCGGGCCCGGTGTCGATCCGGTCACCCGAGCCGACCGTATCGCCCGTTGCGGGACGAAGCACCGACGGCGCCCCGGGCCGGGTCACGGTCACGTCGCCGACGACCATCAGCAGCACGCCGTCGTTGGACCACGCCAGCGGCGCGGCCAGCGCCAGCAGGAACGCCGTCAACCAGCGTCGCAACGAGCGCGGGGCATCCATGGCTAGAACCTGTAGCGCGCGTACAGGTAGGCCTGGGTTCTCTTGAAGTCGTTGGGGGCGATGGTCGACTGGTTGCGCGTGTACTGCAGCACCGGTGCAATCGTCCACTGGCGCGTCAGGTCGCGCTCGAACGCCAGGCTCAGGTCGTTCTGATGGTCGACGCGCGTCACGCCGAACAGCGGCTCGGGTCCGTCGAACCCGCGGCGCTCGAACGACCACCCGCCGATGCCCCTCCAGCCGCCGGACAGCGGCACTGTCAGCGCGGTGCGCAGCCCCACGAATTCGAACGACAGCTGCGGCAGCCCACTGTAGGCGGTGTCGGTGCCGCCGTACACGCTGGCCGCCAGCACCGCGTCCCAGGGTCCCCCGAAGCCATGCGCGAGCGTGGCACCCGCCGACGTCCGGCTCGAGTCCCGTACGGCCTGTTCGGGAAACGACAGGTCGAAGTACTGCAGGTACGCGCCGACCTGGGTCTGCGCGGCCGCGTTGTACTGCCACTGCCCGATGACACCGGCGGCGTTTCGAAACGGCGCGTTGTCGAGCCGAAGGTGCTGGTACTGCAGGCTCATCGAGATTCTGTGCGCTCCGGTCGCCCACGACAGGCCGGTGGACAGTTCCGCCGACCCCATATCCATATTGTGCTGGCTGGGGTAGATTCGTTGGGCGATCTGAAGACCGGTTGTCCAGTCGAGCTGTCCGTTGATCGGAACGATGTACGTCGCACCTGCGCCGAGCGCGAACACCGAACTGCTGCGCGGCCTCGCAACGGGCAGCGGGACCAGCGCCTGGCCGTCGCCGAGCACCCATTCTCCGAACGAGCTGCCGAAGTTGACGTTGCTGTCCCAGCCGAGGGTGGCGTCGACCGTGAACAGCCACTGTGGCCGCCCGAACTGCTCGAGGCGCTGCACTGTGTCCAGGAAGCGCTGCACCGTGTCCCGCACCGCCGGAGGCAGGTTCGCCCGGGAGACCGTTTCGAACTCTCGCCGCGCCGAGGGCAGCTCGCGCATCTGCAGGTAGGCGCGGCCGATCTCGGCGCGGGCCTGCAGGTTGTCGGGTTCGCGCGCCAGCACCCGTTCCAGCGCCAGGACGGCCTGCTCGGGGCGGCCCGAGTCGAGCGCCGCGATGCCCAGCAGCAGGTCGAAGTCCGGCGAGCCGCCATACAGTGTCGCCTGCGCGTCGAGCAGCGCAAACGCGTCGGCAGGCTGTCCGGCCTGCAGCAGTTGCCGCGCCTGGGCGAGCAGGCGCCCCAGCGGGGTCTCGGCCGCCGCGACCGAAGCACCGGCTCCCTGGGCGGCGGCCCCCGGCACCATGACCGGCAGCACCGACGCGGCCAGGCACACCCCGGCGAACCACCGCGCGACGCAGCGGCGCCGGAAGCCGGGCGCTCGCACGCGCCGTGTCACGGCGACGATGCCCTCGAGCATCGCGCCGTGGGAATCACGTCGGCGGCAGCGCGTCGCCGCGCAGCGAGTGCGGCAGTGCCGACGTGATGCGCACGTCGATCATCCGGCCGACCAGCTGCTGCGGCCCGGCGAAGTTCACGACGCGATTGTTGGCGGTGCGCCCGCAGAGTTCGCGGGCGTCCTTTCGTGCGGCACCCTCGACGAGCACGCGCTGCGTGGAGCCGACCATCTGCTGCGAGATGCGGCGGGCATTCGCGTCGACCGCCGCCTGCAGGCGCTGCAGCCGCGCGAGCTTGACGGCGTGCGGCGTGTCGTCGGGCAGGTCGGCAGCGGGCGTACCGGGCCGCGGACTGTAGAGGAACGAGAACGAGTGGTCGAAGCCCACGTCCTCGATCAGCCGCATCGTCGCCTCGAAGTCCGATTCGGTTTCGCCGGGGAAGCCGACGATGAAGTCCGAGGACAGGCACACGTCGGGCCGCGCCCGGCGCAGCCGGCGCACGATCGACTTGTACTCGAGCACCGTGTAGCCGCGCTTCATCGCCGCCAGGATCCGGTCGGAGCCGGCCTGCACGGGCAGGTGCACGTGCGTCGAGAGCTTCGCGATCGACCCGTGGGCCTCGATCAGCCGCTGCGAGAACTCGCGCGGGTGCGACGTCGTGTAGCGGATCCGTTCGATGCCCGGGATCTCGGCGACGTACTCCAGCAGCATCGCGAAGTCGGCCGTCTCGGCATCTTCGCTGGACCCCATCGCGCCCGCGTACGCGTTGACGTTCTGGCCGAGCA
>CAYGZN010000375.1:0-3533 GCA_964354355.1 uncultured Burkholderiaceae bacterium
GTATCGGCTGCTGACCGTGCCGCTGTTCGAGGGGCTCTACGCCGGGGTGTCGGGCGAGGTCGGCGACTACGGGCGTCCCCTGGTCGCGGGCAATCCCTCGGGCACGCTGTACTCGGGCGCGGCCTTCCTTGCGTTCGACAGTCCGCTCGGACCGATGTATCTCGGCTGGGGTGTCGGCAGTGGCGGCAACAGCTCCGCATACTTCTACCTGGGTCGGCCTTGACGCCGGGCGCACAAAAAAAAAGGGGTCACACTCTCGTGCGACCCCGCGGTTCATGTGGTGGGCGATACTGGGTTCGAACCAGTGACCCCTGCCGTGTGAAGGCAGTGCTCTACCGCTGAGCTAACCGCCCGGATCCGGACTTTGCACCCGGAAGCGAGGGCGCGAATTTTGCCACAGGGTCGGGTTTGGGACAAACCGCGGCGGCAATCGCGGCGGCGGTCGCCGGTGCCTGCCGTCGGGACCGGGTCGACCGGCCCGCGCGGGTCACGGCCGCGGGCCGGCCGAAATGCGCTGCGTCAGCCGGGTGCTCGCGCCCGGCGCCAGCACCACCGAATCGTGGGGCCCGCAATTGGCCGCCTCGACACACAGGTACTGGTACCAGTCGGTCAGGGGCACGTCGCCGAGCGCGCCGATGCCGGCCGGGCCGGCATTCCACACGACGGTCGAGGCCGAGCCCTGGGACTCGACGACGATGGTGCGCTCCAGGACCGGATCGTCGATCACGTGCCGCGGCCCGCTGGCCAGGTAGATCCGGTCGCAGGCGGTGTCGAATCGCCACGGGCCGTGCTGCGTGAACTCGGCGAAGCCTTCGATCTTGTCCAGGTAGCGCAGGCCGAGCAGCCCCTCGAGACCGGCCTCGCGCACGTCGCCCACGCGGAAGTAGGTGTGCAGCGCCTGCGTCAGCGTGACCGGCCGGGCGCTGTCGTTGCGGGTCTCGAGCGTGAGCGACAGGGCGTGTCCGACCGTGACCGTCAGCGTCGGCGCACACGGTGCGGGCCAGCCCTCGAAGGCCGGTTCGATCGACAGCGTCACCGACACCGAACCGTCGTGCTGCTCGACGACACTGTCGGCGTGCCAGGTCGCCGTCCGAACGAAGCCGTGCTGCGGGGCGCTGTCCGCCACTCCCTGTCGGGCGAACCACGGCCAGCACACGGGCACGCCGCCGCGCACGGCCCGCCCCGGCTTCAGGCGGGCCGGCGAGCACCACAGCAGGTCGCGGCCGTCGCGCCGGGGCACGAACGACAGCACCTGTGCGCCGAACAGCGCGATCTCGCAGCGCGCCAGCTCGGTGTCGATCAGCAGCGTCTCGAGTTGCTGGCAACTGGAGCGGTGGATCACGATCGGCTTCGGCTTCGGCGCGCGCGGGTGTCAGAATGCGTGAGCCGCGCCTGATCGGCGTGCGAACGCGTACCTCGCGAAGCCCAGCGCAAGCACCCCATAGATCAGCACCGACGACCAGCCCAGCGCGTTGACGACGCCCTGCAGCTGGGCGATCAGCGACAGCGCGAAGCCGAGCACCATGGCGACCAGGTTGCCCACGACCAGCGCGTGGCGGGCCTCGGAATCGACCGTGTTGCGCGCCAGCCAGTTCATCACGCCATACCCTACCATCGCTGCGCCGAACAGCTGGGCGACGTACCGCCACGCGGGCGTGTTGACCTCTGGGCCGTAGGTTGCGATCGTCTGCACCGGCGCAAAGACGAATGCGAGGCCGAATGCGACTGCAATGATCGCGGAAATCCCGAACACCAGACTGAGTTTCATCGCTTGCTCCTTGAAAGGTTGTGGAGTCGGCACCATGAAGCCTGGGCGCCGGTGCCGAGGCGCCGGGACGCTCGAGGATACTCCGGCCGCCGGGCCGTGCAAGGGGGCTCCGGCCAGATCTTCCTGGAGGGGCATGCCGTGCGGATCGCATAGAATCGGCGCCCATGTCTGCCCACTCGCCCATCGCATCGCCCGTCGCGCCGCGCCTCGCACCGAGCGCCGTGCGCACCCGCTTCGCCCCGTCGCCGACCGGGTTCCTGCACATCGGCGGCGCGCGCACGGCGCTGTTCGCCTGGGCGTACGCCCGCCACTTCGGCGGCACGTTCATCCTGCGCATCGAGGACACCGACGTCGAGCGCTCGACGCCCGAGGCGCTGCAGGCGATCCTGGACGGCATGGCCTGGCTGCAGCTGGCGCACGACGAGGGCCCGTTCTACCAGATGCAGCGGATGGACCGGTACCGCGAGGTCATCGGCCAGATGCTGGCCGCGGGCACGGCGTATCACTGCTGGGCCACCCCGCAGGAACTGGACGACATGCGCGAGGCGCAGCGCGCCCGCGGCGAGAAGCCGCGCTACGACGGACGCTGGCGTCCGGAGAACCGGCAGCGGCTGGGCCTGGTGCCGCCGCCCGACGCGCGTGCGGTCGTGCGGTTCCGCAACCCGGATGCCGGCGACGTGACCTGGGACGATCTGGTCAAGGGGCCGGTGTCGATCGCCAACGCCGAGCTCGACGACCTGATCATCGCGCGCTCCGACGGCACGCCCACCTACAACTTCTGCGTGGTGGTCGACGACTGGGACATGCGCATTACGCACGTGATCCGCGGCGACGACCACGTGAACAACACGCCGCGCCAGATCAACATCCTGGCCGCGCTGGGCGCCACGCTGCCGCGCTACGGCCACGTCCCGATGATCCACGGCCCCGACGGCCAGAAGCTGTCGAAGCGCCACGGCGCGGTGTCGGTGACGCAGTACGACGACGACGGCTACCTGCCCGACGCGGTCGTCAACTACCTGGCGCGGCTCGGCTGGAGCCACGGCGACGACGAGGTCTTCTCGCGCGAGCAGCTGGTCGCGTGGTTCGACGGCACGCACCTGTCGCACTCGCCGTCGCAGTTCGACGTCGACAAGCTGCGCTGGCTGAACCACCACTACCTGAAGCAGATGGGCGACGACGCGCTGGCCGCGAGCGTGGCGCCGCGGCTGGCCCGGCGCCGCAGGCCGGCCCCGGGTGCCGCCTCGACCCGAGCCGGCACCCCCGACGCACCTGCTGCGCCCGACGCGGCCGCGCTGGCTGCGCGCTGCGCGCTGTTCAAGGACCGGGCCGCCACGCTCGAAGAGCTGGCCGAGCTGCTTCTGGTGTTCGAGCTGGAGCCGGCCGCCCTGAACCGCAACCTGACCGACGAACTGGCGGCGCAGGTTCGGCCCGAGGCACTGCCGGCGCTGGCCTCGCTGGCGGACCGGCTGGCGGCCTGCGCGTGGGACAAGGCCGGCATCGCCGCGGCCCTGAAGGACACGCTGGCCGCCCACCAGCTGAAGATGCCGCAGCTGGCGGTGCCGGTGCGCCTGAAGGTCTTCGGGCGCGCGCAGACGCCGTCGCTCGACGCGATGCTGTCGCTGATGTCGCGCGAAACGGTGGTCGAGCGCCTGCGGGCCTGAACCTCAGAAGGAGCGCGGCAGCTCCAGCACGTGTTCGGCGACGTACGACAGGATCAGGTTGGTCGAGATCGGCGCGACCTGGTACAGGCGGGTCTCGCGGA
>CAYGZN010000376.1:0-3522 GCA_964354355.1 uncultured Burkholderiaceae bacterium
GCTGCCCACCCCGGACGACGTCGCCGAGGCGGTGCTGTACCTGGCCAGCGACAGCGCCGCGTCGGTCACCGGCCACGTGCTGGCCGTGGACTCGGGGTATCTGGCGCGCTGACCCGCGCCAGTCGGGCGCACTGACGGGCGCCGGTCAGAGCCCGCGCGAGATCAGCTCCTTCATCACCTCGCTGGTGCCGCCATAGATGCGCGAGACCCGCGTGTCGACGAAGGCGCGCGCGATCGGGTACTCCATCATGTAGCCGTAGCCGCCGTACAGCTGCAGCAGCTCGTCGAGCCCCTTGCTCAGCTCCTCGGTCGAGTACAGCTTGGCGATCGCCGCCTCCTCCAGCGTCAGCTTGCGGCGCATGTGCTCGGCCAGGTACTGGTCGACCATCATGCGCACCGCGGTGGCACGCGCCTTGATCTCGGCGAGCTTGAAGCGCGTGTTCTGAAAGTCGAACAGCGGCTTGCCGAACACCATCCGCTCCTTGGTGTAGCGGATCGTCTCGGCCAGCATCGCCTCCAGGCGCGCGGCCGCGGCGATCGCGATGATGAACCGCTCCTGGGCCAGCTCCTGCATCAGGTAGCCGAAGCCCTTGCCCTCCTCGCCCAGCAGGTTGCCGACCGGCAC
This sequence comes from uncultured Burkholderiaceae bacterium, assembly GCA_964354355.1. Lineage (GTDB taxonomy): Bacteria > Pseudomonadota > Gammaproteobacteria > Burkholderiales > Burkholderiaceae_E > CAYGZN01. The sequence continues at coordinate 626 of CAYGZN010000376.1, forward strand.
GCGCACGTCCTCGAAGAACAGCTCGGCCGTGTCGGCCGCGTGCTGCCCCATCTTCTCCAGCTTGCGGCCCTTGCGGAATCCCGGGCGGTCGGCCTCGACCAGGATCAGCGACACGCCACGCCCGCCCGCGGCGGGGTCGGTCTTGGCCACCACGACCACCAGGTCGCAGTTCAGACCGTTGGAGATGAAGGTCTTGCTGCCGCTGACGACGTAGTGATCGCCCTGGCGCAGCGCCGTCGTGCGGATCGCCTTGAGGTCGCTGCCCGCGCCCGGTTCGCTCATGGCGATCGCCAGGATGCACTCGCCGCTGGCGGCCTTGGGCAGCCAGCGCGCCTTCTGCTGCGGGGAGCCCAGCCGGTGGATGTAGGGCGCAATGATGTCCGAGTGCAGGTAGAAGCCGGGCCCGCTGATGCCCGAGTAGGCCATTTCCTCGACTGCGATCGCGCAGTGGCCGAAGTCGCCGCCGCTGCCGCTGGATTCCTCGGGCAGCGACGCCAGCAGCAGGCCCTCGCGGCCGGCCTTCAGCCAGGTCTCCCGATCGACCCGGCCCGCCTGGTCCCATTCGGCCTGGCGCGGCTTGCACTCGCGTTCGATGAAGCGACGCACCGTCTCGCGGTACATCTCGTGGTCTTCGCGAAAGACCGTGCGGGCAAACGTGAGGACGGTGTTCATGGGCGCGCCCGGAAAGGGTGGTGGCCCCCATTATCTCAGGCCCCGCGCGCCCTGCGTCGTCGCAGGCCGCAGCCCGGACTTCGAAACGCCGCGGCCCCGGCGTGCGTGAGGTCAGCGCTCGAGCACCTCGAAGCCGACGCCCGCGTGCGCCTGCAGGCGCGCGAGCAGCGGGCTGCCCATCGCGGTCGCCGGCGTCCAGAAGCCACCGGGCAGATCGGCCTTGCCGACGTCCATCGCCAGGCACGCACCCGCCTCGCCCAGCATCTTGCCGGTCGAGCCGTAACCCGGGTCGCGGTCGCCGGTGACCCGGGTGCGCAGCGTTCGGCCGTCGGCGGTCCTGCCCAGGAAACGCAGGTCGAAGAATCCCTTGCGCTGGGCCTGAGGGCTGGGGCCGGTGCCCGGGCCCGGCAGCACGAACCGCTGCATCACCGCGCGCGTCGGCGCCAGCGCGGCGCCGAGCGCAAAGCCGCCCATGCCGGCGGTGACGCCCAGCGCGGCCAGGCGGCCCGGCAGGCCGCGTCCGGTCAACAGCGCCTCGTCGTAGCGGAACCCGGCACCGTACGGGTGGCCGGCCAGCGCATTCGATCGCAGCACGACGCGCGTATTGATCACGGCCATCACGAAGGGCGCAGTCCACGCATCGAAGTCCGCATCCCACGCGGGGCCCTTCAGGCTGATCTGGCGCACCCCGGCGCCGGTGCCCGGCGGGCACAGCCAGTAAGGGTTCGCAAGCGAGCGACGCAGCGCCGGGTCGCGGGCAGCCTCCTCGACGATGTTGAGCATGCTGGCGATCGTTCCGCCCGAGGCGCCGCCGCGCATCGCCTTGACCCGCATGCCGACCTGCACGCACGGCTGCCCGAAGCGCTCGATCGCCTGCTGCTGCAGGAACAGCACGCCGAGGTCGGACGGAATCGAATCGAACCCGCAGCAGTGCACGATGCGCGCGCCCGATTCGCGCGCGGCCGCCTCGTGGCGCTCGAGCATGCGGGCGACCCACTGGACCTCGCCGGTCAGGTCGCAGTAGTCGGTGCCGGACGCCGCGCAGACCTTCACCAGCGGCTCGCCATACAGCGCGTACGGGCCCACGGTGGAGATCACCACGCGCGTGCGGGCGCACAGATCGCGCAACGCGGACGCGTCGCTCGCATCGGCGACGATCATCGGCAACTTCGCCCCGGCCGCCCCGAGCGAGTCGCGCAGCGCCTGCAGCTTGTGCGCGCTGCGCCCGGCGATCGCCCAGCTCCCGACGCGCCCGGCGCCGGTGCGCGACGCCAGGTAGCTGCACAGGATCCGGCCGACGAAGCTCGTCGCGCCGAACACCACCAGGTCGAATTCGGCCGCAGGGCGCGCGCGCCGTTTGGGGTCGGCCTGCTTCGTGCGGCGCTCGGTCATCGCCGGCTACGCCGCCAGTGCTTCGCGCGGCACGCTCTTGAGGGCCGGGTTCGCGGCCTGCGGGACCGTGCCGTTGAGCGTCACCCGGTAGCCGCGGCGGCGATTCGGGTAGTAGTCCCAGATCGCCTGGTGCTGCGTGCAGCGGTTGTCCCAGAACGCGACGGAGTTCTTCTCCCAGCGAAAGCGGCACATGAACTGCGGGGCTTCGATGTGCCGGTACAGGTACTGCAGCAGCGCGTCGCTCTCGCTGCGCTTCAACTGCACGATCCGGGTCGTGAATCCGCTGTTGACGAACAGCACCTTGCGCCCGGTCTCGGGATGAACGGTGACCACCGGGTGCTCGGTGCGCGCGAACGGGATGTCGACGGGCTTCGCCCCGTACGCGCCGACGTAGGGCTTGGCGCCGTCGTGGATCGCGGTCAGGGTCTCGAGGAACGACTTCATCGCGTCGGACAGCGCGTCGTAAGCCGCGTACATGCTGGCGAACATCGTGTCGCCGCCCTCGGGCGGCACCTCGGTCAGGTGCAGCATGCTGGCCATCGGCGGCTCGGCGTCGCAGGTGACGTCCGAGTGCCAGCCCTCGCCGGCCACGTACTTCGACTTGGCGTCGGCGTGCACGATCAGCAGCTCGGGGTGGTCGCGATGCCGGGCGTTGGCCAGCGCGTGCGTGTGCAGCGAGCCGAAGCCGCGCCCCAGCGCCAGGTGCTGCTCGTGGCTCAGCGCCTGGTCCCGGAAGAAGATCACCTGGTGCTGCAGCAGCAGCGCGCGCAGCTGCCCGATGCGCTGCACGGTCGGCGGCTCGGTCAGGTCGATGCCCAAGACCTCGGCACCGA
>CAYGZN010000377.1:0-953 GCA_964354355.1 uncultured Burkholderiaceae bacterium
CCACGCCGAGCACGAAGCTCGGGATCGCGTAGCCGGCCAGGATCGCCGTCGAGGTGGCCAGGTCGAAGCGCGAGCCGTGGCGCACCGCCTTGGCGATGCCCAGCGGGATCGACACGAGGTACGAGATGAAGAACGTCCACAGCCCCAGGCTGATCGACACGGGCAGCTTCTCCTTGACCAGCTCCCACACGCTCTTGTGGTGGAAATAGCTGGTGCCGAGGTCGAATCGCGCAAAGCGCTTGAGCATCGCCCAGAATCGCACCGGCGCCGGCTGGTCGAAGCCGTAGAGCTTGCGGATCTCCTCGAGCTTGGCCGGGTCCACGCCCTGGCGGCCGCGGTAGGCGTTGTCGGAGCTGGCGACCTCGCCGGCCACGCCGCGTCCGCGCAGCTCCTGCAGCAGCTGCTCGACCGGCCCGCCCGGCACGAACTGCATCACCGCGAACGTGACCAGCAGGATGCCCAGCAGCGTGGGGACCATCAGCAGCACGCGCTTGACGACGTAGGCGAGCACGTCAGCGCGCCCCGCCGGCGTCGGTGCCGGGCTTGCGCCACCAGGTCTTCAACATCCACGCCTGCGCGGTGTAGTAGTCGGGCAGCTTCGCCGGAATGCCGAACACGTCGCGATACGCGACGCGGTGCGACGCCACGTGGAAGTGCGGCACCAGGTACCAGCCGTGGCGCAGCACCCGGTCCAGCGCGCGCGCCGCGGTCACCAGCTCGGCGCGCGTGCGGCTCTGCAGCAGCCGCGCGACCAGCGCGTCGACGGCCGGATCGCGCACCCCGGCCAGGTTGTCCGAGCCCTTCTCGTCGGCCGACGCGCTGGAGAAGCGCTCGAGCAGCTCGTTGCCCGGCGTCTGGCTGGCGCCCAGGGACTGCACCGTGACGTCGAAATCGAACTCGTCGCCGCGCTTCTGGAACAGCACCGGGTCGGTCACGCGCAGGTTGGCCCGGAT
>CAYGZN010000377.1:963-3494 GCA_964354355.1 uncultured Burkholderiaceae bacterium
GGTCGATAGATGCCTTCCCGCAGGTGCCGTTCGAGCTTCTCCAGGTTGCGCGCCCACGGCACCGCGATTCGCTCGAGCGCCTTGGAATACGACAGCACCTCGAACTCGAACGGCTGGCCCTGCGCGTTGCGCAGCACACCGTCGGGCGCGACGTTCCAGCCCGCCTCCTTGAGCAGCGCCAGCGCCCGGCGCAGGTTGTCGCGCAGCGTGTTCGGCGCCACCGTGTCGGGCGGCTGCGGCACCTCGCCGAACACCGCCGGGTCCAGCTGGGCACGCAACGGCTCGAGCAGCGCGAGCTCGTCGGCGCCGGGCGTGCCGCTCGCGGCCATCTCGCTGTTGGTGAAGTAGCTCGGGCTGCGCACGTACTGCCCGTAGAACACCTGCCGGTTCATCCACTCGAAGTCGAACGCCTGCGCCAGCGCCAGCCGGACCCGCGGATCGGCAAACAGCGGGCGGCGCAGGTTCATCACGAAGCCCTGGATGCCCGCGCTGTTGGCGTGCACGAAGGTCTTCTTGACGATCTCGCCGGATCGGTAGCGCGGTCCGTCGTGGCCGCGGGCCCAGTTCTTGGCCGAGTTCTCGAAGATCCAGTCGAACTGGCCGGCCTTGAAGCCCTCGAGCCGCGCCACCTCGTCCTTGAAGTACTTGTAGGTCACCCGATCGAAGTTGTACATGCCCCGGCGCGTGGGCAGGTCGCGGGCCCAGTAGTCGGCACGCCGCGCGAAGGTGATCGTCTTGCCCCAGTCGGCGTTCTCGACCCGGTAGGGGCCGCTGGCGATCGGCGGGTCCTGCACGACCTGGTCGAACGGCTTGCCCCCGCCCCACTTGCGCGAGAACACCGGCAGCGTGCCCAGGATCATGTGCAGCTCGTGGTTGCGCCGCTTGAAGACGAAGCGGATCGTCAGCGGGTCCGGGGTCTCGACCGACTGCACGTCGGCGTAGTAGTTGCGATAGCGCGGGTGGGCTGCCTTGCCCATCAGCGTCTCGAACGAGTGGCGCACATCGGCCGCCAGCACCGGATCGCCGTTGGAAAAGCGCGCGGCCGGGTTCAGCCGGAACGTGACCGACATCCCGTCGGGCGCGAATTCCATGTCCTGCGCCAGCAGGCCGTACACCGAGAACGGCTCGTCGTCGCTCTGCTCGACCAGCGTGTCGAACATCAGCTGGCCCACGCCGGCGGCCACCACGCCCTTGAGCGTGAACGGGTTGAGCTTGTCGAACGAGCCGAAGCCGTCGAGCGTCACGCTGCCCCCGCGCGGGGCATCGGGGTTGACGTAGCCGAAGTGGCTGAAGCCGGCCGGATAGCGGGGCTCGGCGCCCCAGGCCATCGCGTGGGCCGCCCGCGCATCGGGCAGCACGGCCGCGAATGCCGCGGCGGCCAGCGCGGCCGCCATCAGCCCCCGCACGATCCCGGAGCCCGTCCCCGCCGCCCGCCCCGAGGCCGGCAACCATCGTGCGACAATACCCATCAGAAAAATTCTATCGGAGTTTTGGGATGTTCCTGTCCGGCAAGCGCATCCTGATCATGGGTCTGTTGTCGAATCGCTCGATCGCCTACGGCATCGCCCGCGCGTGCCGCGCGCAGGGGGCCGAACTGGCGTTCACCTACCAGAACGAGCGGTTCAAGGACCGGATCACCGAAATGGCCGCCGAATTCGGCTCCAAGCAGGTCTTCGCGTGCGACGTGGCCGAGGACGGCCAGATCGAGGCGATGTTCGCCGAACTCGGCCGGAGCTGGGACGGTCTGGACGGCGTCGTGCACGCGATCGCCTACGCCCCGCGCGAGGCGATCTCGGGGGATTTCTTCGAGGGCTTCTCGCGCGAGGCGTTCCGGGTCGCGCACGACGTGTCGGCCTACAGCTTCGCGGCGGTCGCGAATGCCGCGCGCGGGCTGATGGCCGGGCGGCGCGGCGCGCTCGTGACGATGACCTACCTGGGCGCGGTGCGCGCGGTGCCGCACTACAACGTGATGGGCATGGCCAAGGCCTCGCTCGAGGCCAGCGTGCGCTACATGGCGGCCAGCCTCGGCCCGCAGGGCATCCGCGTCAACGGCATCTCGGCCGGGCCGATCAAGACGCTGGCCGCCTCGGGCATCAAGGGCTTCTCCAAGCTGCTGGACTTCGCGCAGGATCACTCGCCGCTGCGCCGGAACGTGACGATCGACGAGGTCGGCAACGTGGCCGCATTCGTGCTGTCGGACCTCGCCTCGGGCATCACCGGCGAGATCACCTACGTGGACGCGGGCTTCAACATCGGCGTCGGCGGGCTCGGCTCGGAGGGCTGACGGCAGGATGGACGCCCCCGTTGCACCCGTCGCACCTGGCCCCATCCGGCTGACCTCGTTCTCGCACGGCGGCGGCTGCGGCTGCAAGGTCGCCCCGGGGCTGCTGTCGGAGATCCTCAGGAACGCGAGCCGGCTGCCGGTACCGCCGCAGCTGCTGGTGGGCATCGAGACCTCGGACGACGCCGCGGTCTACCGGCTCAACGACGAGCAGGCGCTGATCGCGACGACGGACTTCTTCATGCCGATC